>JAUIAI010000610.1 GCA_030425615.1 Gammaproteobacteria bacterium | reverse complement strand
CTCCCCGAGTACTATCCGACCCGGGTCGAGGCCGGGATCCTTGCCGCCAGTGGGGCCGAGATCGCCCGTCGCCTGCCTGCCGGGTTCACGCTCGTGGACCTGGGCGCCGGTGATTGCCGAAAGGCTGCGTCGCTCATGCCGGTACTGGGACCCGCACGATATGTGGCCGTGGACATCTCCGGCGATTTCCTGCGAACGGCGGTCGATCATCTCGCGCGGGAGCAGCCGCAGATCGAGATGCACGCTCTGGTGCGGGACTTCACCACCGAGTGGTCTCTGCCGGCCTCCCTTGCCGACGCGCCGCTCGTCTTCTTCTACCCGGGTTCGAGCATCGGCAACTTCTCGCCGGAGGAGGCGCGCGCGTTCATCCGCCGACTGGCCGGATTCGGTGGTGGCGCCGACGTTCGCCTGCTCATCGGCGTGGATCTGGTCAAGGACGCGGATGTCCTCGAGGCGGCCTACGATGACGCGCTCGGCGTCACGGCGAGTTTCAACCGCAACGCGCTCCTGCACGTGAACCGGGTGCTGGGAAGCGACTTCCGGCTGGAAGACTGGGCACATCGTTCCCGTTTCGATGTCGAGCAGAGCAGGGTCGAGATGCATCTGGTCGCCGGGCGGGATCTCGTCGTTCGCTGGCCGGGCGGCGAGCGGGCTTTCCGCCAGGGCGAGACGATTCACACCGAGAACGCCTACAAGTATCGAGAGGAGGCGTTTGCCGCGCTGCTCTCCGATGCCGGGTTCCCCCTGCAGGTCAGCTATCTGGACGACGAGCGCAGGTTCATGGTCGCGCTCGCCGGCCTGCAGGCGTAGCGGCGCATTGCAGTAATGGTCTGGCGGCCAAGCGGTTGCGCGGTTCGTCCAGAACTTCTGGCGCGGCTGACCTGCGATGGTCGACGCCGACGAAGCGCTTTTTGGCGATATCGTGCGCGTTTTGGCTGAGTCTTCCCCCGTTTCAGGGTATTCGTGAGCGACTTTAGATAACTCTGAGGATGCGAGCCCCGCATCCGCGG
Organism: Gammaproteobacteria bacterium; assembly: GCA_030425615.1. GTDB lineage: Bacteria > Pseudomonadota > Gammaproteobacteria > Burkholderiales > Burkholderiaceae_E > JAUIAI01. The sequence continues at coordinate 2,042 of JAUIAI010000610.1, read as the reverse complement.
CCAACAATGCGGGTCATGCGAGAAGAACCCGAAAGCACCGGACCCGGCGGTCAGCGCCGCTCCTCGCGGCCGAGTCGGCGTGTACCGACGGAGTTGCCCGGGGGCGCGGCGCTGTTTCTGCTGGATGCGCTGGATTTCGGGGTGTATGTGGTCACGCAGCAGGCGGTGCTCGTCTGGAGCAACCGCGCCGCGCGCCAGGCACTCGTCGACGGTCGGCCGTTCCGGCTCGCCGGCACCCGGCTGACACCGGCCGAGGCAGACGACGCGGCCGGCTGGAACCGTTTCCTGCGGGATGCGGCGGGCGGCCATCCGGCCCACTGGCAGGGCCTGCTCGATCGGGGCTTCTGGATCATGCGCCTGCCCGAGGCGGGCACATCCGGGCCGTTGATCGCGATCCTGGTCAGTCGCGACTGCGTGTGCAGCGAGGTCGTCCTGGATCAGGTGGTGCAGGCGCACGGCCTCAGCCCGGCCGAACGCCGCGTGCTGGCCATGCTCGGCCAGGGGGCCACCCCGGCGGCGATCGCCGAGCGGTTCGGCATCAGCGAGAGCACCGTTCGCAGTCAGATCCGCGGATTGCTGGAGAAGAGCGGGGCGGCGAGCATCCGATCCCTGCTCATCTCGCTCGCCTGCTGGCCGGCCATCGACAAACCGGTCAGACCGTCGGGCTGAGGCCGTGTCTCGATTGCGCGCCGGGACGCTCCAGGAGTTCACGCACGAGGGCGCGCACGGCCTGTGCCTCGCGCTGCGGCGCGAACAGGTGCGCCCGTCGGCGGCCGTGTTCCCGCAGGGTGGCGAGAAAGTCGGGGTCGTCCTGCGCCTGCGAGACGAGTGCGGCCAGGGCGTCCGCGTCGCCCAGCGGGAACAGTCCCGGGTAGTCGTCGCCGAGCAGTCCGATCGAGCCGTCGATGGCCGAGGCGAGCACCGGGACATCGCTCTGGACGGCTTCGATCAGCACGTTCGCACCCCCCTCCATGCGCGAAGGCAGCAGCAGCAGGCGTGACATGCGGATGACCCGGCGGGCCCGACCGTGTGTCAGCGCACCCATCAACTCGAGTCTCGGATCCGCATGGGCGGAGGCCTCGACGATGGGACCGAGTTCGGGATCGACCGTCCGTCCGACATGTCGGATTCGCAGGTTCCGCCGTTCGTGCAGCCGGCCCAGCGCCCTGATCGCCGTGAGCGGATCCTTCTCCGAACGGATATGGCCCACCAGGGCCATGTCGAACGTGCGGGTCCTGGCCGGCAGCGGCGGCAGCGGCGGCGCGGACTGCTCGATCACGCGGCAACGCGCGCGCAACTCGGACGGCAGCCGACGTGCGCCCAGGCTCTGCAGGGTGACCAGGCGGTCGGCGAGGCTCAGGGAGCGCTGGGCGTCCGGGTCGGAGTCGATGTCGCGGTAGAGGTCCGTGCCCGTGAGAACGACCACGCACGGCCTCGAGGAGTCGTTCTCGTGCCAGGCTGCAATGCTCGCGGCCGACCTCCGCGCGTGCAGTGCGATCAGGAGGTCGTAGGGCCCGCCGTCGTAGTCCGCCGCGCATCGTACGTTCGCCACCGGCGCGAGAAACGATCGCCAGCGGGCCGCCGTGCGCCAGTTGCCGTTGTTCGCCGCGGCGAGCGCCGGTGTCACTATCAGGATCCGCGTCCGGTGTCCCATGTCGATCGGAGGTGTCCTCGTGTCCAGCGGCGTGGTCGGACACAGACAGCGGGCAACCGTGAGAAGTCAGCCGGGTTTGCGTCCGGGCGAATGCTTTTGTATCGTGCCCGCTGCCGATGACGGGCGAGCGGCCGACCGCCGCCGTATGCCCCATCGTTCGCACGGGGCCTGCTCTTTGTCGCCGGCACCCGGCCTGTCCAAACCCTGAGCGGAGAACCCGTGCGCCAGGCGAGCAAGACCGAGCTTACCCGAATCCTCCATCAGACCCGGGCCACGTTGTGGGCAATGTTCGAGCACATCGATGCCGAACGAGCCAGGGTGCCCTTCCTGCCGATCGTGAATCCGCCGCTCTGGGAGGCTGGTCACGTCGCCTGGTTCGAGGAGTTCT
>JAUIAI010000609.1 GCA_030425615.1 Gammaproteobacteria bacterium | reverse complement strand
CGCCCCCCTCCAGATTGCGCAGACGAAGCCCGTCGTGCACGGCCGACCACCAGTGACGCGCGTGCACCGAGGCCGGTCTGATCGCACGCCAGAACCGGCCGAGCGACACGCCGATCGCCAGGATCGCGAACCCGAACGCGGACCCGAACAAGGCGACCATGACCTCGTGCGGCATGACCCGGTAGAAAGCCCCGGGACCGGCGTCCGCGGCGAACAGCGCACCGTCGTCGGCCGCGAGCGCGAAACCGACGAGCATCGCGGCGACGGCGAGCGCGACGGCGAGCGCCATGAACAGGGCCTGACGCTCGAACACCGTTCCCGCGAGCCGTGGCCACGCGTACTCGGCGTAGCTGCGCTCACGCACCGCCGCGAGGGCCGGCGGTACGTTGACGGCGAACGGATGCGGCGGCGCGTACTGACAGTCGTAGTGGCAGGCGCCGCAGTGATGGCAGAGGTTCGCCAGCGCGTCGATGTCGGCCACCGTGAAACGCCGACGGCGCTCGAGCGCCGGAAAGACTGCGCAAAGACCTTCGCAGTAGCGACACGCATTGCAGATCTGGAACTGGCGCACGACCTGCTCGCGCGGGTCTGAGCCCGGCGTCTGTGTCAGGGCGATGATCCGGTGAGGCGAGCGGGAAGCCGTGTGCTCATCCATGGGCGACCTCCGCCGCACTGCGGCCCGCAAGGTCGCCGAAGACCGACCCGATCGTCATGCCGATCCCCGCGAGGTAGCCCTTGCCCAGAACGTTGCCCGCCATGATCTCGCCGGCCGCATAGAGATTCTCCGCCGGAGCACCGTCGGCCATCAGGATGCGCGCGGTCTCGTCCACGCGCACACCGAGGTAAGTGAACGTGATGCCCGGCCGCAGAGAATACCCGTAGAACGGCGGCGTATCGATCGGACGCGCCCAGTGCGACTTCGGCGGCGACAGACCTTCGGTGTGGCAGTCGTCGTGCACGGTATGGTCGAACGTTCCGACCCGGCAGGCCGCGTTGAAAGCGCCGACGGTCTGCGTGACCGTGCCGGGGTCGAGCCCGAGTTGCCCGGCCAGCCCCTCGAGCGAGTCGTCGACCACCGGCGGGAACACCGACGGCATGAAGGCATCGATCGACTTCGCGTCGATGATCGAATAGCCGACCTGGCCGGGCTGGGCTGCCACGAGCCGCCCCAGATCGCATAGCGCTTCGGCCAGAAGTCCTCGCCCTCATCGTGAAACCGCCGTCCTTCGGCGTTGAGCACGATACCGAACGGCACCGAATCGAGCCGGGTCACGATGCCGCCATCGTAGCGGGGGGCCCGCCCGTCGATGGCCACGGCATGGCATTGGGTGGGATCGCCGACCGGTGCCGCACCGGCATCCAGTAGCAGACGCAGCACCTCCCCCCGGTTGTACGGTGTGCCGCGGATCAGGAAATTGTCGGCCGCCGGCCCCCAGGCCTCGCGCAGCCAGTCGAAGTTCGACTCGAAGCCCCCCGCCGCGGCCACGAAGGCCCGCGCGGTCAGGCGCACCCCACGAGGCTCAGCGCCCTGCCAGTCGAACACGACGTCGGCGGCCTCGAAGCGCCCGTCGACGATCTCCAGACCCACGACCTTGGCATCGTAGTGCACGGATACGCCGAGATCCGCCGCCGCGCGATACAGCGCGTTCAGCATCGAGCGGCCGCCGCCGAGAAAGAACGCGTTGGTGCGCCCCAGAGACAACGTCCCGCCGAGCGACGGCTGGAAGCGTACACCTCGCCGCCAGAGCAGATCCCATAGAGCGCTGGAGCGCTCGAGCGTGAGCCTGGCGAGCGCTTCGTCGGTCTGGCCGTCGGTGACCCTCATCAGGTCATCCCAGTACTCGTCGATCGGGTAGGGCCCGGACAGGGTGCCGTGCGCAGCCTCGTGCGCCACACGCATGTTTCTGGTGTGACGCGTATTGCCGCCGCGCCAGTCCTTGGGCGCCGCCTCCAGCACGCAGACCCGGGCGCCACGCTCCGCGGCGGCCAGGGCCGCGCACAGCGCCGCGTTCCCTCCCCCGGCGATCAGGACGTCGAAAGGCTCGTCGGCGGGATTCATGGTGTGTCGTCGGTGGACAGGCTGTGGCGGCAGGGAACTCGAACGCGACAGCGATCATAGCAAGCGCGCAGTAGCGCGCCGACTCAGCTCATCCGGCGCATCAGGGTGCCGAGTTCCTGGAGCGGCTGAACGAGTTCTTCGGCCGCAAGACCGCGTACCCCGTCGCCGTCCTCGCGGCCACCGCGATCGTGGATGCCGCGGTCGGATTGCACGCTCCGACCTGGGATCGCGCCGAGGAACTGCTCGTCACCGGCCAAAGCCAAAACGTCTTCGTCGATCTGCAAGGCCAACCTACCCGGCCTCCGGAATCCTTTAGTCAGCTGATGAACAAATTATTCGATTAATCGGCAGCCGACACATCCCACGCCTGATATTCTCCCAACACCTCGGCATCCGTTTCCTCCTCCCTGAGCGACGTGATCTCCTTCCCCGCTCCCAACCGATAAATCGCCCACACCGCGTGGACTCGCACCAACGGCAGCTCATGCTCCGCCAGATCCCGCAAGAGCGGCAAAACCGACTTATCCCCGCTGTTGCCCGCCACCACGCATGCATTGCGCAACAATCTCGGTAGCTTCAGTCGCTTAATCGGCGTGCGACGAAACACCTCGGCAAATCGCTCCGGCGTCATCCCCAGCAAATCCGCCAAATTCAGCTCCGGCAAATCGTGGCGCGCCGTCAACAACAGCTCGCGCCCCTTCTGCGCAAACCGGTTCCACGGGCAAACCTCCAGACAAACATCGCAGCCAAAAACATGGCGCCCGATCTTCGCACGCAACTCCCGCGGGATCATCCCCTTGTTTTCGATCGTCTGATACGAAATGCACCGCCGTGCATCGACCACTCCCGGTTCGTTGAACGCCTCCGTCGGACACGCCTCCAAACACCGGGTGCATTTGCCACACAACAGCCCCACATCCGCAAAATCCGTGACCTGCCGCCTCACCGGTTCATCCGGCGTCAATTTCGCCCGGACCAAAATCGAAGCCAGAATCAGCCAATTCCCATAATCC
>JAUIAI010000608.1 GCA_030425615.1 Gammaproteobacteria bacterium | reverse complement strand
GGCTGCACGATCGGGCTCCGGCGGGCCGGACCCCGGGAAAGAAACCCGTACAGCCCCAGCATGGCCCAGATCGGAATCCGTTGCAAGCCGCGGGGTTCCCGCATCCGTCCCGACCGTGACCATCATCACGATCGGCCGGTACGGGCCGCGGGCCTGCACCAGGGGACGCGCGGGTGAACGTGCGATCCTTGCGGTCCGTCTGCAACCCGCTCCTTTCCCATGCAACTGATTCTGGCGGCCATCGTGGTCTTCGGTGCTTTGTCGCACTGGCTCGCGTGGCGCCTGAAGCTGCCCGCAATTCTCTTTCTGCTCATCATCGGGATCGTGCTCGGGCCCGTCACGGGTCTGGTGGACCCCGACGCGCTCTTCGGCGATGCGCTGTTCGGGTTGGTGTCCCTGTCGGTCGCGATCATCCTGTTCGAAGGCAGCCTCACGCTGCGGGGCGCGGAGCTCCGGGAAGTCGGGCCGGCCGTTTGGGGGCTGGTCACCGTGGGCGCGGCGATCACGGGCCTGTCGGTGGCTGCGGCCGCGTACTGGGTCATCGGGCTCGAGGGTTCGGTCGCCGCGATGGTCGGCGCGATCTGTACCGTCACCGGCCCCACCGTGGTCGTCCCCATGCTGCGCGCGATCCGCCCGACGAGCGGGGTCTCGCGGACGCTGCGCTGGGAAGGAATCGTCATCGATCCCGTCGGCGCGATGCTGGCGGTGCTGGTGTTCGAGTTCGTGCGCTCGCACGATGTCGGAGCCGCTGCCGCCGTCATCGGCGCGCTGGTGCTCAGCGGACTCGCGTGCGGGCTGATCGCCGGGTTCGTGCTGGGAGCGCTGCTGAGACGCCATCTCGTGCCCTGGTACCTGCGCAGCGTCATGGCCCTGGCCTTCGTGTTCGCGGCGTTCGCGGGAGCCAACGCCTTCGCGCACGAAGCGGGGCTGCTCGCGGTCACGGTCATGGGGGTGATTCTCGCGAACATGAAGGGAGTCGATGTCGACGACATCCTGGACTTCAAGGAGAGCCTGACACTGCTCCTGGTGGCCGTTCTGTTCATCACCCTTGCGGCGCGTCTCGACATCGCGGCCTACTCCGAGGCGAACTGGCGTCTGGCCGTCTTCCTCGCGCTGGTGATCTTCGTGATCAGGCCCATCGCCGTCTTCGTTTCGACCGCCTTCTCCAGCCTGACCCTGGAGGAGAAGGTCCTGGTGAGCTGGGTGTCTCCGCGCGGCATCGTGGCCGCGGTGGTCGCGGCGCTGTTCGCGCTCGAACTCGAGCACCTGGGTATCGAGGGGGCGGGCCAACTCGTTCCGGTCGTGTTCGCGGTCATCATCGCGACGGTCCTCGTGCAGAGCGCCACGGCCGGTCCGCTGGCACGGTGGCTGGGCCTGTCGACGACGGTTCCGCGCGGGGTCATCATCCTCGGCGCTTCGGCGGCCAACAGGCTGCTGGCGCGCAAGCTGCAGGACCGCGGGTTCGAGGTGCTGGTGGCCGACACCGACTGGGCGGACGTGCGCAGCGCCCGCATGGACGGCCTGAACGCCTATTTCGGGCGCATCGTCTCGGACCACGCCGAAGGCGTCATCGACCACGGCAACGTGGGTTGCCTGCTCGGCATGTCGAGCCGGCGGGACAAGAACCTGATCGCATGCCTGCAGTTCAGGCCCGAACTGGGGGCCGACAACGTGTTCGTGCTTGATGTGCGGGAGTCCGGCGGGGCCAGCCGGCACGAACTCGTGGGCAACCTCCAGGTTCCCCGCCTGTTCGGCGAGGATTTCCACAAGGACGACTGGGACGAGGCGATCGCATCGGGCGGTGAGATCCGGGTCACGAGAATGACCGATGCCTTCGGGTACCGCGAGTTCAGGGCCTCGGTGGCCGGCGAATTCCGGCCTCTGCTCGGCATCGACCCGAAAGGCCGGATCGTGCCGTTCACGGACCGCTCGCGCCCGACGATCCGGTCCGGCTGGACGATGCTCTCGCTCTTGCCGGTCGAGACCGTGCAGGCCGAGCAGGCGCGGCGCCGGGCGGAAGAGGAGGCCAGGGCGGAAGAGGCGGAAAGGGCGGAAGAGGCTGCCAGGGCGGAAGCGAAGGCCAGGGCGGAAGAGGCGGCGAGATCGCAGGACGCGACGGACGCCGGACAGTCGGACGGCGGGGACGGAGCGGCCGGGCGTACCGGGCCCGCGCCCTGATCGTCGTCTCCCGGACGACCTTCGGCGCACGGGCCCGACGCAGTGGGCCGAAGGCCGCTGATGCCTCCGCAGGGCCGCTTCGGCGGGAGAACTGATGCCTCCGCAGCGCCGCTTCGGCGGGAGAATCATGGCCGCGCCAGGTTTTTCAGCGGGCTGTCGGCGCCCGCATGACCTAGAATTCACTTATGGACGAACGTGCGCAAACGTTGTTGAAGGCGCTCATAGAGCGCTATATCGCTGACGGACAGCCGGTGGGGTCGCGCACGCTCTCGAAGTCTTCCGGGCTCGACCTCTCTCCGGCCACGATCCGCAACGTGATGGCGGATCTCGAGGATCTCGGACTCATCGCCAGTCCGCACACATCGGCCGGGCGGATCCCGACGCCGAAGGGTTACCGGGTGTTCGTGGACACCCTGCTCACGGTCGAACCCATGCACCTGGACCAGGCCGACGTGCTCAAGGGCCGGCTCAACGTGGATGATCCCCAGCGCCTGTTGTCCTCCGCCGCGGGCCTGCTGTCTTCGCTGTCGCATTTCGCCGGCGTGGTGATGACGCCCAAGCGCAGCAACCGTTTCAACCAGATCGAGTTCCTGCGCATGTCGGACCGCAGGGTGCTGCTCATCATCGTCACGGTCGACGGCGACGTTCAGAACCGCATCCTGCTCACGGAACGCGACTACAGCCCGTCGGAGCTCGTCGAGGCGGCGAATTTCATTAACCGGCATTTCGCCGGCATGTCCCTCGAGGACATCCGCACCCGCCTGCGTGGCGAACTGTTCGAATTGCGGCAGGAGATCACGGATCTCATGCGCTCGGCCGTCGAGGCGGGTGACGAGGCATTGCGCGACGAACCGGACCCGGTCATGGTCTCCGGCGAGCGTAATCTGTTCGACGTCTCCG
>JAUIAI010000607.1 GCA_030425615.1 Gammaproteobacteria bacterium | reverse complement strand
TCGTAGAAGTGCAGGTTCACCGCCACGGCATCGTCCACGTGGACGAAATCGCGCGACTGCTCGCCGTTACCGTAGCCCTCCCAGCCCGAGAACAATGCCACGTGGCCCCGCTCCCGGTACTGATTGGCGTGGTGAAAGGCCACCGAGGCCATGCGTCCCTTGTGTGATTCGCGCGGCCCGTAGACGTTGAAGTAGCGCAGCCCGACCACCTGACCGCTCAGACCCGCCGCCATGCGCCGCCGGACCACCTGATCGAACAGGAACTTGGAGTACCCGTAGACGTTCAACGGTCCCTCGTGCTCGCGCCGTTCGCTGAACACGTTTCCGCCGCCGTAGACGGCCGCAGAGGACGCATAGATGAACGGGATCTTGTACGCCTGGGCGTGCTCCAGCAGCCGCAGCGAATAACGATAGTTGTTCGCCATCATGTAGCGGCCGTCCGTTTCCATCGTGTCCGAGCAGGCCCCCTGATGGAAGATCGCACGCACGTGCCGCAGCGACGTCAGCTGCTCCAGGAGGTCGTTCTTGTCGAGGTAGTCGGCGACGTCCGAGTCGACCAGGTTGCGGAACTTGTCCGCCCGCGTGAGGTTGTCCACCGCGATGATGTCGCGCTCGCCACGGGCGTTGAGCGCCGCCACGAGATTCGAGCCGATGAACCCGGCCGCGCCGGTGACGATGATCATATCGATTGCCTGAGGTGCATTTTGGGCGGGTACGGGTGCGGGCTCAGGAGGCGCACAGCTCCTCGGCCGTCACGGTGGCCGTGCCCAGTTTGCCCACGACGATACCACCGGCCCGGTTCGCGAGCGTAACGGCCTCGCGGATGGGCGCGCCGGCCGCGAGCGCGGCCGCCATCACGGCCACCACGGTGTCGCCGGCACCGGAGACGTCGAAGACCTCGCGGGCAGCGGCCGCCACACTCCAGGGGCCGTCGTCGCTGAACAGCGTCATGCCCTCTTCCGAGCGCGTGAGCAGCAGGTGGTCGATTCCGAGGTCGGTGCGAAGCGCCTGGGCGCGTCGCACGAGATCGTCCTCGTCACGCCAGCGGCCCACCACCTCACGCAACTCCGAACGATTGGGCGTGAGAACCGTGGCACCGCGGTACCGGGCATAGTCGTCACCCTTCGGGTCGACGATGGCCGCACATCCCTGCTCGCGAGCAGCGCCGATCATCGCCGACACATCGGTGAGCGCCCCCTTGCCGTAGTCGGACAACACGAGCACCGAAGCCTGCAGGAGCGCCTCACGCACGCTGTCCAGCTTGCCGGCGAGCGTCGCCTCGCCGGGCGGTTCCTCGAAGTCGATGCGCAGCAGCTGTTGCTGACGCCCGATCACCCGCAGCTTCACGGTGGTGGGGGAATCGGGGTCCACGGTGAGCGCGGCCTCGATGTGCTCGCGCTCGAGCAACTCACGCACGCGGTCGCCGGGTTCGTCACGGCCGATGACCCCCATGAGGCGCGCATCCGCGCCGAGTCCGCGCACGTTGAGCGCCACGTTGGCGGCGCCGCCGAGACGGATCTCGGTACGGCCCACGCGCACGACCGGAACCGGCGCCTCGGGCGAGATCCGGTCGACGTCGCCGAACCAGTAGCGATCGAGCATCACGTCGCCGACGACGAGGACCCGCGCCGCCGCCATCGCCGCCCGTAGCGCACCCGCCTGCCGCGGCAGGACGTCGTTCGCTTGCGCCATCTCAGACCTCCTCCGCGTGACGCGGCGTGTAACTGTCCCACCGGCTGCACCCGGGGCATTGCCAGTAGAAGCGACGCGCACCGAAGCCGCACTCACGGCACACGTAGCGACCGAGCCGTTCAGCCTGCTGGGTGATCGCGCTTTCGACGAGGGCGCGGTCGTCGGCATCCATCGGTGCCCGATCGCACGCCGCCTCGCCGGCACCCGCGGCCAGCCAATGACGCAGGCCGAGCACACCGGGGCGTTCGGCCAACGCTGCCCGCAGACGACGGGTCGCCTCCGCGGGGCCGTCACGCTTCACCCAGGCGCCGTGGAGCGCCTGAAGGACGTCCACCGACGGAACCTCCGCCTGCAGAGTCTCCAGCCGTTCGATCCCTTCGTCGAGATTGTCGAGCCGGTCGTGTGCGTCCAGCCAGGCCGGGGCGACGAGCGCGAGGTACTGGGGGGCGCGTTCGTAGAGTCTGGACCAGGCCTCGATGGCGGCGCGCGCGTCACCGCGCGCGAGCGCGAGCTCGCCACGCATGACCCACGGCCGCGGATGCGCGGGGGCGGCCTCGGCGGCCTGGTCGAGCTTGGCCAGCGCCGCGACGTCGCGATCGAGCGACTCGTCGGGGGCGGACTCGGCGGCCGTCTGCAGCGCGAGCGCCTGTTCGCAGTGGAAATGCGCAATCACCGCCGCGCCGGCGTGCCCGGCATCGTCGCCGAGCTGATTCGCCAGATCGATGGCCAGCGGCCAGTCCCGGACCATCTGCGCGATATTGAGCCGGTGCGCGAGCGCGGCGCGCGCGTATTCCGTTCCCGCCAGCCGGTTGAACGCATCCTCGGCACGGTCGAGCAAGCCCGCGCGCAGATAGTCCTGGCCCAGTTCGAAGCGTGCGTGTTCGCGCTGCGCGGCCGGCAGATCGGGGCGCTCGGCCAGGTTCTGGTGAACGCGCAACGCTCGTTCGAGCTCACCACGCCGGCGGAACAGACCGCCGAGTGCGAAGTGCAACTCGGATTTCTCGGGGTCGATGCGCAGCACCTCGATGAAGGCGTCGATGGCCTCGTCGTGGCGCTCGTTGAGCAGGTGGTTCAGGCCCTTGGCATAGGCGGTGCCGAGCGCGCGCTCCTGACTGCCACGCCCGTATTCGGTTCGCGCGGCCAGCCATCCGAGCCCGAACACGACCGGCAGCAGCACGAACCACCAGACATCGAAGGTCATGGTGGCGGACTCAGCGTTCGAGGCGTTGCAGCGGGGATTCGGTCGTGGGCATCGTCACCTCGGGAATCTGGCCGGCCTGGAACTCGCGCAACCTGCGCTCGAGCTGACGGATGCGGCGACGTTGACGCCATGCGACGGGCAGGCGGGCCAGCAGCCCCGCGGCCACGCCACAGAGAAAGAAGCCCA
>JAUIAI010000606.1 GCA_030425615.1 Gammaproteobacteria bacterium | reverse complement strand
GTCTCCCCGGGCGTCTTGCGCAGGAAGCGAAACGTCTGTCCGCCGACGACCCCACCATCGGACCAGACGAAATGCAACGGTCGGGATGAGACGCCCGGGTGCGCGCGCAACGTCCACCCGGTGGACCCTGCCTCCACCACCAGCATTCCGACTTCTTCCGAGCCGTACCGGCCGGCAAACGCCTGATCGGGCGTCACCGGATGCTTTTCATCCCGACCGCATTCCGGGGGCCACGCGATGTCCGCGCGGCCGAGCCAGTCGCCGACGAGCGAGTGTCCTATCGTGGCCACCGGGACATCCGCCAAATTGCAGAGCACACTGATCGCGAGCCGCTGCTGCGGCACCCAGGCCATGAAGCTTGAAACACCGGGACGCTGCCCGGAGTGCCAGACGAGGGTGGGTCCGGTATCGACGCGATGCCATTCGAGCCCGTATCCGTAACCGGTTCGATCGCCGGGGCGAGAGGCCACCGACAGGTGCGGTTGCATCATGCGCGAACGGCTTTCGCGACTGAGGATCGCTGACCTGTCATCGAGCGAGCCGATCAGTCGCGCAGTGTCCCGCGCTGAACCGATGAGCCCGCCTGCAGGGTAGAAGAGAGGCGCCTGCCAGAATCGCCCCGTCCGGAAGCCTTCGCCTTCCCGAATCCGAGGCAGGGCAAGCTCTTCTTCGGGTGGAAGCCCTTGTCTGCCGATCGTGCTGCGGGTCATGCGCAGCGGGCCCAGCAGCCGCTCATGCGCGAATCGAGGGTACGTGGATCCGGTGACCTGTTCGATCACCCCGCCCAGCAGACAGTACCCCTCGTTGCTGTAGCTGAGCAGGGAGCCTGGAGGGGCGAGCGGTTCGATCCCGGATCGTCGGATCAGGGACACCAGCTCGGACGGCAGGGTCAGCCCGGCTTCGGGGACGACGGCTCTTCGATCCGTGGCGGTCCCGGCCAGCGGGTTCGCCGTGCCGGCACGGCCGTCGCCGTCCGATTCGAGGTCCCGGGCCAGGTGGCGACTCGGCAGACCGGGAAGCCCCGCCGAATGCGTGAGCAGATGACGCAGTCGGATGGGATCCGCGGCGTCATGGCCCAGCGCCGGGAAATAGGCTGTCAGCGGATCGTCGAGCGACAGGGCGCCCTGTTCGTCCAGGAGCATGATGAGCGAGGCCGTGACGAACTTGGTCAGTGAGGCGAGGCCGAAGGGCGTGTCGGCGGTGACCCGGCGCTGTCCCGCCGCGTCGAGCCGTCCGAGGCCCAGCGCGAAGACCTCTTCGTCGTGCTGCCGAACCGCGACGGCCAGACCCGGCAGCCCGCGCACCGCCATTTCGGACTCGAGGCGTTCGACGACAGCAGCGTTCAGCGGTCCGTCCATTCGAGGATAGGCGGATTCGGTGAGCCCTCGTACGGTGGCGGGCTCAACCGAAGGGACCGCGCAGCACGCGCCCCATGTTCTTTCGTGTACGTTCGCCCCGGAACAGTGTCTGCTCGCCGTTGACGAAGACGTGCTCGAAACCCTTGGCGAAACTACGGGGTGATTTCACAGTCCAGGTGCTGCTCACCGTGTTCGGACCGAACACCGCGATGTCGGCCTTGTACCCTTCCTTGATCAACCCCCGGTCACGCAGGCCGATACGCTGGGCGGGCAGGCTGGTCATGCGACGGATGCCTTCTGCGAGCGAGAGAGTCTTGTCCTCACGTACGAACTTGCTCAGGAATTCGGAAGTCCAGCCGTATCCACTGAGCGAGCCCACTTCGTTCTCCAGCATTCCCCACGGTGCCAGCGCCTTCGTGTCCGAGATGACCGCGCACTCACGTTGCCCGAGACAGAGGCGGAGATCCGCGTCACGAAAGGAGTGCGACGTCCAGAACAGCCTGTGCATGCCGGGCGCTTCCTCCAGCAGCAGGTCGAATACCGCATCGTAGGGGTCCACCCCCCGCATGCGGCCGATGTCCTCGAATGTCTCGCCGATGAGATCCGTATTCTCGACCGAGCTCAGCAGCCGCACTTCCGACCAGATACGGTCGCGGACGATGAGCCACATCGGATTCTGGTTTGCCTTGATGCGCTCGCGGGTCGTCTTGTCCTTCAAGCGCTCGATGATCTTCTTTTCCCCGCCCTCCAGCGCCCACTTCGGGAGAATCGCCATCACCAGGGTATGGTTCCAGTCGTGAGGAATGATGTCGAACGCGACGTCCAGACCGTGTCTCTGATCGAGTTCGATCATGTCCAGCGTGTGCTCCATGGCGAACTCGGGCGCGCCGTACTTGGGCTGGATATGCGAGATCTGCAGCCGGCAGCCGGCCGCGCGTGCGGTGGCGATCGCTTCTCGGAAGCCCAGGTCGTAGTAGCGGTCACGGTTGCGCACATGCGTTGCATAGAGCCGGTCGAACTCTGCGGCCACGCGGCACAGGGGTTCGATCGTCTCCGGCGTCGACTGGCTGCCCGGCCAGTACTCGAGACCGGTGGAGAAGCCGGCGGCGCCCTCCTCGAATGACTGGCGAACGAGGTCGGCCATCTGATCGACCTCGTCGGGCTCCGGCATACGAAGGTCGTCACCCATCACCGCATGATGAATGGTCCCGTGGCCGACGAAGGCCGCCACGTTAACGCCGAGTTCGTTCTTTTCGAGGGTGTCCAGGTATTCGCCAAAGCTCTCCCACCCGCGGTCTTCGGCGGCCGCGTACCGCGATGCCCCGCTCGTGCCGTGATCGCGATGGCGCAGTGGAGCGACACTGTGACCGCACTGGCCGATGACCTCGGTGGTCACGCCCTGATGAACCTGGCTCTCTGCCTTGCCGTCGACGATCAGCGTGAAGTCGGAATGCGTGTGCAGATCGACGAATCCCGGTGAAACGGCGAGGCCCGCGACATCGATCCGTTGCCCGCAGGCGGCATGCCCGAGATCGCCGACGGCCACGATCGTGTCGCCCCGGATGCCGACGTCCACGTTGCGTGGCTCGCCGCCGGAGCCGTCGTAGACCATACCGTTCGAGAGAATAACGTCCAGGTCGGCGTTGCTCATGTTGTCTCCATCGAGCGCGTCTCGCTCGTTTCGCTGGTCACGAAGTGACAGGCCTCCCAGTGACCCGGAGACTTC
>JAUIAI010000605.1 GCA_030425615.1 Gammaproteobacteria bacterium | reverse complement strand
CCAGCCCGATACGCGTCAACGTGAGCGGCTCGATGCGCATCAGGATCTCGATCCGTCCGAGCTCGAGCCCGTCGGGTACCGCGATGCTGAAACCAGGCTGGGCGCGCTCGGCGCCCGACATCTGCGCGTAGCGCCCCGCGTTACCCTTCGCGAGCACATTGCCGCTCTGATCGCGGACGACGAAGTCGGCGCGACCGATGCCCACACTCGGGAGGTGAACGAGGCGCTCGCTGCCCTTCAGACTGGCCTCGACCGAAGACCGGATCCAGAACGGGTGGTTGGTGAGATCGCTGCTCACGCCGGGTCGCTCCCGTGCATTCATGAGCATCGGCGCGACCTCGTCGAACTGACCGGCCGGTGCGTCGATCTGAAGTGCACGAATCGGCAGCGATTTTCCCGTCCGCGTCTCGGCGTCCGGTGTCTGGAAGAAGGTCAGCAGCGCGCCGATGGCCAGCGCCAGCAGCAGCCAGCCCACGACGCCGTAGGCAGGATGCCACCGGCCGGGCTCAGGCTCGCTGGAAAGGGCATCGAGGCCCCGCGTTCGTGGCTGTGACTGGCCCTGCAAGGGCGTCTCTCGGCAGTTGTTCGTTCATGACACTCTATGTAACGTGCCGGACGAATCCACTGTCGGCCGGATGACCGTCGCAGGGGCTGGCATGAACGGTCCGATCCGTGTCTGACTGGAACAACCGCCGCGCACAGGGGGCGAACCCGAACCGGGGCGGGCCGCCTCAGGACGGGTGCCAGCGACCGTCGGTTTCGACGGCGAGGCCGTCGACGGCCAGCTTGTGGAGATGGGCGGTCAGGGAGCGTTTCGCGACGCCGTGCAGGATTGGATCGACGTCGTCGTAGGCGATCTCGACGAGACTGTCCAGTGAACCGTCCGTGCCGGCACCCACCGCGGCGAGGATCTTCGCCTCGCGGCCCAGACGATGACGGATCAGCCGACGGATCTCACCGTGCGGGTCGCGGAGCACGTGACCGTGCGCCGGCAGGATGAACGTGATCGGCTCGCCGGCCAGTCGGTGCAACGCGTCCAGATACGCCTTCATGTCTCCGTCGGGCGGGTCGATCACCGTGGTCGACCCGTTCAGGATATGGTCGCCCGAGAACAGCAGACCGTCCTGCTCCAGCAGCAGGCAGACATGGTTCGAGGCGTGACCCGGGGTATGGAGGACTCTGAGCGTGTCACCGGCGACGGTCAGGCGATCGCCGTCTTCGACGGTCCGGTCCGGCACGAAGGTCCAGGCCGGGTTGAAGTTCGGGCCGGTCGGGCGGCCGAGGATCGGGCAGTCAGGCTTCCCCACGAGCTCCCGCAGGGGCCGCGCCCCCGGGTAGTGGTCCGGGTGCGCATGCGTGCAGAGGATGGCACTGAGTCCGTCGCCGACGATCCCCGCGATGCGCTGCAGGTGCTCGTCGATATCCGGGCCCGGGTCGATGACCAGGAAGTCACCCGGAGTGCCGACCACGTAGGTGTTCGTACCGGGGCCGGTCATCCGGCCGGGATTCGGGGCGGTGATACGCCAGACGTGGTCAAGCAGGCGCACCGGTTCGTGACGCCAGGTCAGGTCGTGCTCGATGCGCCCGTCGGGAGTGACGAGCTCGAGCTCGCCATACGGGGCCTCGTCCTCGCAGAAGCGCTCCACCGCGCCGCCCCGATAGCCTGCGCGGGGGCAGGAGCGCCAGATGTCCTCGCGCGCGGCAAGCGACGCCAGCAGCGATTCGACGTCCCTGTGCTGCCGCAGTTGCCGGAGCGTGCGAATCGTCGGGAAGATCATGTCGAAATCCCCGCGCTCGTGTCGCTCCAGCGCCAGCGCCGGATTGATCCAGACCGGTTCGAACTGTTCAGCATTGTCGGGCACGGGGGTCTGGCCGTCGGGCATTCGTGCCACGTAGAAGCGTGTGTCGAAGCGTTTGGGCAGATCCCGGTCGGTGACCCAGTGGGTGAACCAGTGCACCGCATCGACCATCGGCGTGAGACCGTGCTCGGCAAGCTGATCGGAGAAGGGCCGTGTGGCGGTGCGCTCAAGGCGGGCGATCAGGGCGTCGTCGGCGGGGGTTCCGTCGCCCCGCCTGGCGAGGAGGATTCCGAGCTCCTCGAAGGCCTCGCGGATCGCCGCGATAATGAATGCACGGTCCGCCGGCACGGCCGGTCCCCCGGCGACGTCCGCCGCATGGGCGTGGTCGCCGTCGTCCACGCGGCCGCCCGGGAAGACGTGGGCTCCGGGCGCGAACGACGCGCGCGTGGAGCGCCGGGTCATCAGCAGCTCCAGGCCGTCCGCGCCGTCCCTGACCAGCAGTATCGTCGCGGCCGGTCTGGGTTCGACCGGATCTCGCCAGCCATGCAGGAGTCGCTCCCGCCGCACCGCGGGTTTGCTCATGGTGTTCTCCGTGAGAGTTTCATTCGAGGATGATTGCCCGACAGCGCGACGATCCGGTCCCGGCCGCGGCACCGTGCGGGTGATGAGAAGCGGTCGCCGTATGCCTCGCGCAGGCCGTTCAGCCGAGTCGTGAGGTCGGCCGCGGCAGATGAGGCCGCCCACTCCAGTGGATCGCCGAGCGCGGACGGGAACTCCGGACGTTCGGGCAGTGAGGCGTCCGCTTCGTGAGCGGCCGGGCCGCTCAGAGTGCGTTGGCGAAGGGCATCGGCGACGACGGCGAGCATGAGGCGCTCACCGACGTCCGCCGCGGGGACCGCCCGGCGGCCGCGTCGAAACGCCGAAAGACCGTCCCAGAGCTCGTCGTCGAAGCCGGGTTCGCGATCGTAGAAGCCCGCACCGGAGGTTCCGCCCTTGCGGCCGAAACCGTGGGCCATCTTCTCGAGCACGTAGACGGCCGACTGTGGCATGCGCAGACTGGCGACGTCGCCGTGGGCGTGCGCGTGATCATGATCGTGGCTCTGAGCAGAAAGGTGCTCGCGTCCCTGTCCGCGCTCGTGTCCGTGGGCATGTCCGTGGGCATGTCCGTGGTCGTGGTCATGGTTGTGCCCGTGCCCGTGCTCATGGTCGTGCCCGTGGTCATGGTCATGGTCATGGTCATGGTCATGGTCATGGTCGTGCCGGTGCTCATGGTCGTGACGATGAC
>JAUIAI010000604.1 GCA_030425615.1 Gammaproteobacteria bacterium | reverse complement strand
GGCAGCGTCGGCGTCGTATTGGTGACGAAATCCGGTCGCCGCGACGAACGCTCGGCCGTCGACAACCACCGGATGACACAGATGCGAAGCAGCTCCACGGGGGAGTTTAGACATGCCGAAACGGCCATTGACACGGTGAAACAGGCCGGCTGGAATCGGTACGGCGACACGCCCGGTGGCCCGGCACAACGTCGACAACGGGACCGGTGGCGGCCCGCAAACATTGAACACACCCCGGACGTTGTGCTCGATTGCCGCGACGACAGCATCGGCGGCATCGAAGTCGTGCAGAAAATGAAACAGGGGGTCAAAGCCCATCAACATGGGGACCCGCGGGCCACGAAGGAAGTTGGCAAGTGTACTGGTTTGGACGGGCCCGAGTGTATAGACCAGCCGCAGCACAGCCGTTCCAAGTGCGGGAAAACGCCACAGCGCCGTGCCTGCATATAAATCTGCGGCCACGAGATCTGCGAGCTCCGGAAATGTTGTCACCGCCAGCGGCGGTTCGTCCAGCGTCGCTGTCCAGGGAACCCCGGGATCGATCTGGGGTCCGATACGCAGCGCGGTCACCGCCAGCGCCTTCACCACGGCGCCGGAGGTCTCGCCTCCGGCGATCACGAAGCGACGCGTTCCGGCGTCGCGAAGCGCCGCCGCGCAGCCGGCCAGCGCTGCTTCGACCAGGGCGCCGGCCTCGGCCTGGCCGAGTCGCTGCTGGGCCTCCCGCACGGTCTGCGGGTCCGCGCTCGCGAACAGCAGCGGCGTCTCGCCCCGGTCGTGAGTCTGCCGGGCGAACGCAATGGCGCGGGCGGTCACGGACCCGGCGTCGTCGGCGAGCTCGAGCGGGTCGATTCGCAGGGCCGGGTGGTCGCGGCGGAAGACGTCGATCTGCGCGAGGGTGGCGCGTGAACAGCTCCCCGACAGCACGACGGCCGGGCCCGGGATCGAGGGAAGCGCGTCGGCGCCCAGTGACTCGCCGAGCAGCCCCGCCCGGCGGAAGTTCGCCGGCAGGCCGATCGCCAGACCCGAGCCCGCGGTGACGAGCGGCAGGTCGTGACAGGCCTCGGCCAGTGTCAGGAGATCCGCGTCGTGCAGTGTGTCGGTCACCGCGGCGCCCACGCCGGCTTCGCGCAGTTCGGACATTCTGGCCCGGGTGGCGTCCACGCCGGCCGCGAGTCGGTCGTACGCGACGAGACCGACCGGCGCCGACATCTGGCGGGAGAGGACCCGTACCAGGTTGGCGTCGGTCATCGGTGTCAGCGGATGGTTCTGCATGCCGGATTCGGACAACAGCGCGTCGCCGACGAACAGGTGTCCCCGGTACACGGTGCGTCCGGTCGCGGGAAAGGCAGGGCAGGCGATGGTGAAATCCGTCTCCAGCGCCCGCATGAGCGCTTCGGTCACCGGCCCGATATTGCCCGCGTCCGTGGAATCGAAGGTCGAGCAGTACTTGAAGTAGATCTGTCGCGCGCCGCCCGCCCGGAGCCAGTCGAGCGCGGCCAGCGAATCGTTCACGGCCTCCGCGGCCGGCGTGGTCCGCGACTTCAGTGCGATGATGACCGCGTCGGCGTCGATCCGGGTCCCGGGCGCCGGAACGCCGATGGTTTGCACGGCTCGCATGCCGGCGCGGACCAGATTGTTGGCGAGATCGGTTGCGCCGGTGAAATCGTCGGCGATGCAGCCAAGCAGCATGAGGCTCTCCGGTGCCCGTTCCACCGGGCGTTTCGTGCACGCCCTTGCGGCGGCGCGCGCGCCCTATCGTAACGCCGGCGTCAGGTGGCCGGCCGCTGCGCGTGTTCCGTGGTCGGTCCGAGCAGGCGCGACAGGGCCACGGCCACCAGCGCGACCAGTGCGGCCAGGACGAACGCCCGCTGGAAGCCGGCGGCGAGCATCTCCCCGGGGACACGGGCCAACCGGAGTGCGGCGTCAGGATCGCGAAGCGGTCCCGACGGCATCTCGGATCCGGCCAGCGTGGCGAACAGCACCGCACTCATGGTCGCGATGCCGATGGCGCCCCCGAGCGTCCGGAACACACCCGAGGTGGCGGTGGCGATGCCGATCTGGGGGGGCGGCACCGCCGCCTGCACCGCCACGATCGTGGCTGGAATGCAGAGGCCGATGCCCAGTCCCGTGCACGCGAGCGAGAGGGCGACACCGGGCCCGGTCTGCGGGATGGTCAGGGCGAGCGCGGCCGCGCCCGCAAACGTCAGAACCGAGCCGACTCCCAGGAGCAGCCGTTCCCGCATCGCCCCCTGCATGGACTTGCCGCTGAGATAGGAGCCGATCGGCACGCCGAGCGTGAGTGGCAGCATGTGCAGGGCCACCTGCCCCGGCGTGATGCCGCCCACCGTCTGAAGGGCGAGCGGTGCGAGGATCGTGCTGCCGTACAGAACCAGGAAGTTGGCTCCGAGGATCGAGCAGCAGACGATCACCGTGCGGTTGACGAACAGTGCCGGTGGAAGCAGCGGATCCGGCGCCCGGCGCTCCCAGGCGGCCAGCACGAGCGCGCCGAGCAGCGCGACCACGAAGCCCGTGAGGGGCGCGACCGAGAAAGGCGCGTGGCCCTGCCCGATCAGGAGAAGCGCGATCATCAGCGCGCCCAGCGCGACGCTGAGCAGCAGGGCCCCCGGAATGTCCAGCGGCTTGCCGGGCCGGCCCCGCGGCAGCGTCGACAGGCCGCGCCGCAGGTTCAGCCATGCGATCAGTCCGAGCGGCAGGTTGAGCACGAACACGGCGCGCCAGCTCACGTACTGCGCGAGCAGTCCGCCGACGATCGGACCGGCGACCGCGGCCACGGCAAACACGCCGGACAGCCACGCCTGGTAGCGACCCCGGTTCCTGCGCTCGACGATGTCGGCGACCACGGTCTGCACGAGCACGATCAGCCCGCCTCCGCCGAGGCCCTGCACGAGCCTGAACGCGAGCAGTTGCGGCATCGACTGCGCGAGCGTACTGGCCAGCGATGCCGCGAGATAGACGCCGATGGCCGCGGACAGCACGGGCCAGCGCCCGAACAGATCGGACAGCTTGCCGTAGACCGGAGTGGCCACCGTGGCGACGACCAGGTAGCCGGAGACGACCCAGGGCATC
>JAUIAI010000603.1 GCA_030425615.1 Gammaproteobacteria bacterium | reverse complement strand
CATGCGGATTCCGGGATGGGCGCGTTCGATCGCGGCACTGGTGTCTTCGAGGAAGTCGGCGATCGCGGAGATCGGTACCGAGATGTCGTGCTTGATGTTCTTGCCCTCGGCGGCCTGGGCTTCGGAGATGTTCTCGCGCAAGGCCCACAGTGCCCGGCTCCTTGCGATCGAGTCGGCCACGATCGCATCGCGGATCAGGCCGGCTTCCAGCGCCTGCCCGAGCAGCGCCTCGAAGCGCTCGGTGGCGTGCGCCTCGCTCTCCGCATCGGAGCATTCGAGCAGCACGTAGTAGGGCGCCGCCTGCTCGAACGGCTTCGGGCACTGGGGAAAGTGCCGCGCCACGAGATCCAGGCAGAGATCGCTGATCAGCTCGAACGCCGTCAGGCTTGCCGAGAGCTGCTGCTGCGCGAGCCCTAGCAGTTCGAGTGCCCGGTGCGGGTCGTCCAGCGCCGCCATGGCGGTGAGCTGCGCGGCAGGCATGGGAAAGAGCTTCAACGTGGCACCGGTGATCACCCCCAGGGTGCCCTCGCTGCCGACGAACAGGTCGCGCAGGTCGTAGCCGGTGTTGTCCTTTCGCAGGCCTCGCAGGCCGTTCCAGAGTTCGCCGTCGGCGCAGACGACCTCCAGGCCCAGACAGAGTTCCCGTGCATTGCCGTAGCGAAGCACCTGGCAGCCACCGGCATTCGTCGCGAGGTTGCCGCCGATCGTGCAGCTGCCCTCCGAGGGCAGACTCAGAGGGAACAGGCGGCCGGCCTCGCGGGCCGCGGCCTGGACCTCGGCGAGCGTGCAGCCGGCGTCGACGGTGATCGTGTTGTTGACCGGATCCACCGCACGGATGCCGGTCAGGCGTGACAGGCTGAGCACGACGGTGTCGCCGATCTCGTCGGGCGTGGCCGCCCCCGACATGCCCGTGTTCCCACCCTGGGGAACGATCTTGAGGCCGTTCGCCGCGCACCAGCGGACCACTTTCTGAACGTCCGACACCGTGTCCGGTTGGGCGACCGCCAGGGCCCGGCCGAAGTAGCGACGTCGCCAGTCCACGAGGAACGGCGCCATGTCGTCGGCGTCGGTGATCAGGCGGCCGTCGAATGCCGCGGCGAGCGCGGCGGGGTCGGGCAGGGCGGGGGCGGGCTTGGCGGACACGGTCGTGCCTTTCGTCGGTTCGGGGAGCGGTGATTGTAGAAAACTCACGCCGTTCGTCGCATTTCACCCACTTGTCATCGAACGCTCACCGGATCGTCACGGCGGACCGCTGAAATCGATTGCGGTCGGAGACATCGGAGCCTTCATGTTCGACAGCCTACAGGCGGCATGGCCGTCCAGCACGAGGGACGGCACCCTCGCGGTGTGCCGGGGCCGGGACGAGTCCGGCACCCCCCCGGACGTCGTGGCCGCTGCCGGCGCCGGCGTTCCGCCACGGCCTGCCGGCTCCCGTCCGGGGCCGGTGTCGCGCCTGCGGTCCTGCCGCCGGCTGCGCACTCTCTGGTTGTCGGACATGCATCTCGGAACCGTGGGTTGCAAGGCCGATTTCCTGCTGGATTTCCTGAGGCACCACGAGGCCGAAACCATCTACCTCGTCGGCGACATCATCGATGGCTGGCAGCTGCGCAAGCGCTGGATCTGGGACCCCGAGCAGCACCGGGTGCTCATGCATCTCATCGATGCTGCCGACCGGGGTACCCGGGTCGTCTTCCTGCCGGGCAACCACGACGAGTTCGCCCGCGATTTCGAGGGACGATCTTTCGCGGGGATCGTCGTGCGCCGCGAGGCGGTACACCAGACGGTCGACGGGCGTCGCATCCTCGTCGTGCATGGCGACCAGTTCGACGGCATCGTGCAGTACGCGCGCTGGCTGGCCTTGCTGGGGGACACCCTCTATGTGAGCGCCCTCTGGCTGAACCAGCGCTACAACGCGATCCGTTCGCGCATGGGTTTGAGCTACTGGTCCTTGTCGCAGTACCTGAAGCACAAGGTCAAGAACGCGGTCTCCTTCATCCTGGACTTCGAGCAGGCGCTGGTGGGAGAAGCGCGCCGCCGTGGTCTCGACGGCGTCGTCTGCGGTCATATCCACAAAGCGGAGTTGCGCGAAGTGGACGGGCTGCTTTACGGCAACTGCGGCGACTGGGTGGAGAGCATGACGGCTCTGGCCGAAGACCACACCGGTCGGATGGAACTGATCACCTGGGATCGCAAGCGTGCGGCGGCGGACGTCGGAGCCGCCTCGCAGCCGCGGCTGGCGGCGTGAGGATCGCCATCGTCTCGGACGCCTGGGCACCCCAGGTCAACGGCGTCGCGACCACGCTGAGCCGGGTGGTCGAGGTCCTGAGAGGGCTTGGCCACGAGGTGTTGCTGCTCACGCCCGATCGGTTCGCCGGCGTGCCCGTGCCGGGTGAGCCGGGCATGCGATTCTCGCTGGTGTCCACGGCCCGTCTGGTGGACGAGTTGACGCGGTTCGCGCCCGATGCCCTGCACATCGCGACCGAGGGACCGCTCGGATGGCGGGCCCGTTCGGCGGCACGAAGACTCGGACTGCTCTTCACGAGCGCGTATCACACGTGCTTTCCGGAGTACCTGGAGAAGCGGCTGCGCGTTCCGGCCTCCGTTGGCTATCGTGCACTTCGCCGTTTCCATTCGTCATCCCAGCGCATCCTGGTGCCCAACGAGACGCTGCGCGACGGCCTGCGCGCGCGTGGTTTCGAGCGGCTCGAACTCTGGGGGCGGGGGGTCGACGCGGAACACTTCAGGCCCGGACACTCCTGGGTGTTCGCGGGCCTGCCCAGGCCGGTGTTCCTCGCCGTGGGCAGGCTCGCGCCCGAGAAGAACCTCGAGGCGTTTCTCTCGCTGACGCTGCCGGGCAGCAAGGTCGTCGTCGGCGACGGCCACGCGCTGCTGCGCGAAGACCATCGACTGCCCGGCTATCTGGCCGCCCGCATCGTGGCGGCCCAGGCGGCCGGTATTGATCGGTCACGAATTTTGATCGACCCCGGTATCGGCTTTGGCAAGACGATCGACCATAATCTGACCCTGATCCGTGGCATCGGTCTCTTCCACGGGCTGGGGTGCCCGATCCTGCTGGGCGTCTCGCGCAAGGGC
>JAUIAI010000602.1 GCA_030425615.1 Gammaproteobacteria bacterium | reverse complement strand
GGACGGCGCCATGGGCCCGCGGTGGTTCGATCGGCGTCAGGTCCGCATGGCCGAGGGATCGGGCGGCACGTCCTGGACGCTCGCCGCCTTCACCGACACGACGCGTGAGGTCAGGCTCCAGGGTGAACTGCAGGCTGCATTGCTGCGGCAGTCCGCGCTGCTCAGATGTGTCAGCGCCGGGCTCGCGCATCTGGTCGGGGACAGGATCGTCCAGGCCAATCGGGAGATGCTGCGCCTGACGGGCCGCAGCGAGGCCGAGTTGCTGGGTCAGCGGGGCGAGCGGCTGGTCGAGAACGGCCTGGACTGGCCGGCCATCCGACAGGCCCTCGACGTTCGTGAGGAGGGGCCGGTCGGCTTCAAGGGCACCGTGGAGGTCTGCGGCGCGGACGGCAGCCGTTGGAACGGCGCGCTCACCGTCCAGTGGGTGGACCCCGGGCGCGACGATCTCGGCGTGCTCCTGACGTTCACGGAGGTCGGTGACCTGATCCGCCATTCGGCCCAGCTGCAGGCTTCGGTGGACGTGATGCGCCGTTTCATCGATGCGCAGCCGATCGGCGTCGTACGGATCCAGGGCGGGCACGTGAAGCGGGCGAACGCGGCGTTCGCCGGCCTGTTCGGGCAGACCACCGAGCAGGTGGCGGGCAGGCGTCTCGCCTCGTTCTTCGTCGAGGAGAGCGGGGTGGATGAGGCGCTGGCGGCGGGTGGCGAGGTCGTGGCCGGTACGACCGAGACCGCGCTGCACGTACAGCTGCGAGACCCCGAGGGCGAGGGGCGGGACGCCCTGCTGATGCTCACGGCGACGGACGCGGACGGTCTGCGCACCGCGATCGTCGTCGATCTGCGCCTGCATCGCGAACTCGCGGTGAGAGCGGCGCGCGACAGCGCACGCTTCGACGGATTCGCGAGACTCAGCGACGAGGCCATGCTGGTGCTCGACGGATGGGTGGTGCGTTATGCCAATCCCAGGGTCGAACAACTCACGGGTCTGCCGGTACACCACTGGGTGGGGCGCACGCTCAGCGACGCCCGCATCAGCGAGATCATCCGTTCCGAAGACCGCGACAACGTACGCGAGGCCTACGAGGCGCTGCTGGCGGACGGCGGGGGAACGGCCACGCGGGTCGTCGGTCTCAGGCATCCGGTGCTCGGCATGCGCTCGCTGCGTGTGCGCCTCTACGCCGATCCGGCCTCCTCGCGCGAGTGCTATCTGCTTGCCGAGGACATCACCGAGCACCTGCGCCTCGAGCGCGAGCGGCTCGAGGAAGCCGTCGCACAGCGCGATCTGCTGGTGCGGGAGGTCCACCACCGGATCAAGAACAACCTGCAGGGGGTGGCAGGTCTCCTCCAGCAGGTGGCCAGCCAGCGCCCGGATGTGGCCCAGTGGCTCAATGATGCCTCCCAGCAGATCCAGGCGATCGCCCGGGTTCACGGGCTCGAGGTACGCACCGGTGAGATCGTCTCGCTGAAGCGCTTCATCGACGCCGTTGCTTTCGCAGGGCACTCAAATGGCGGCTCATCGGCAGTTCCCTTAAACTATGTTGATGGGGAGACTGCCCTTAATTGGGGCCTGCCGCAGTCCGAGGCGGTTCCGATGGCGCTCATCCTCAACGAGCTCATGACCAACGCACTACGCCATGGCGTTGACGGCTCGGCCCGGATGCTCGTCGGTGCCGATGCCCGAGGCGCCTGGCTCCATATGGACAACGAGGGCGAGTTGCCGCTCAGCTTCGACTTCGATTCGCTGACTGCCGGCGCGACGGGCCTGGGACTGGTGAAGTCCCTGCTGCCGCGTCGGGGCGCGACACTCGCCTATTCGGCGCCGGCGCCGGGCAGGGTCCGGGTGGCGCTCAGGCTCGCCCCACCGGCCATTCAGCGTCGTCTGGACTCGACCCGCTGGGTCAAGACGGTGGCCGCGCCATGACGCGGACCGTGCTCGTCTGCGACGACGACCGCCTGGTGCTCATGAGCATCACGGCGGCTCTGCGCCAGGCCGGTTACTCGGTCCTCGAGGCGGACAGCGGGGACGATGCGATCCTGCTGGCCCGTCAGCACAAGCCCGATCTCGCCATCCTCGACATTCGCATGGACGGAAAGAGCGGGTTCGACGTGGCGGCTTACTTCAGGGACTACCTGTCGCAGCCGTTCGTGTTTCTCACGGCCTGTTCGAATCCGGCCGAAATCGACGAAGGCATGTCCCAGGGGGCGCTGGCCTACTTCGTCAAACCGATCGAGACCCCGAGGCTCCTGCAGGAGGTCGCCGCCACGCTGGAGGCGCTGGATGCACGGAGCGAGCCGCCGGCCACGCTGCGGACGCTGCTGGACGGTGAGAGCCAGCGAGACCACCGCGACTGGGTGGCCGCGGGGATCCTGATGGCCACGGAGTCCCTGGATCTGCACGGGGCCATCAGCCGGCTCGCGGATCTTGCGCGGGCCGACGGAGTCAGCCTCACCGCCGCGGCGACCCGCGTCATCCAGGCACTCGCGGATCGCCGGGGGAGCGTGGCCGAGCGGGGACCGCTCGAGGCCGGGGGCCGGGAGGCCTCTTCGCACCCGAACGGCCGGGCGCGCGACTGAGCCGGCCGACGGCCCGGGTGGGCCGTCCGAAGCGCTCGCGAGCGGTCTTCAGTCGATCGCCTGGACGTCGACGCCGATCGTGATCGCCCCGATTGCCTTGCCGTCCTTCATGATCGCCAGCGAGACCTGCGCCAGATGGGTCTGCGCGCTGCTGTCGAATTCGACCTCGCCGACATGCACGCCACCGGCGCCGTTGCGGAACGACTCCGTGAACTTGGCCTCGTCACCCTGCCAGTAGTCGGATGTCTTGTTCGTGGCTGCCACCAGGGCACCCTGGTTGTCCATCACGAAAGACTCCAGCACGTAGCCGGCCGCGGCTTCGAGCCGGTACAGTTCCTCGGCCGCCGCATTGCCCATGATCGGTTCCATGAACGAAGCGAGGCCCGGCGTGGCGCGCCAGCGCTCGTCGAGTTCCTTGATGGCGGCAAGGGGGGTGTTGAGTGCGTTCTGCGCCTCGATCGCCTGGATCAGGACCGGGTTGGATGCCCATTCCTGCTTGAGCTGTTTGATCTTGGCGGTGA
>JAUIAI010000601.1 GCA_030425615.1 Gammaproteobacteria bacterium | reverse complement strand
CCATGACCCGGGCGTGGCCCAGGTGGCAGTAGTCGTAGACGGTCATGCCGCACACGTACATGCCGACCTTGCCCGGCACGCGCGACTCGAACGTCTGCTTGGAGCGCGTCAGCGAGTTGTAGATCCTGAGCATGCGACACGGTGGATCCCGCGACGGGTTCCACGGCACGATACAGCCGGGGCCGGAAAACGCACGGGGATCATGGAGATGGGTCCGATGCCGGCGCCGGCATCCAGATCGTGCCGGCGAAGGCGTCGCCAATGTGGTACGAATTAGCCGACCCAGTGGCGAATGTCAGACGGATATCGAATGATTTTTTCGAGTATAGCACCGGGGTGGGGCCACCCCGTGCACCTGGTCGGCGCGCTCGCGCTGGCGATCGGCCTGTCGGCGGCCCCTTCGGCCGGCGCACAGATGGTGGAGCGCCCGGCGGGGACCGAGCGGGCCGGCCAGGCCCAGGCCCGGGAGATCGCCCGGGTTCGTGACCTGCTCGCGCGCAACCGCCCGCGCGACGCGGCGGCGGCCGCCGAAGACGCGCTCGCGCGCTTTCAGGGCAACGTCCAGCTGCGTTTCCTGCTCGGGGTGGCGCAGACCGACGCCGGTCGTCCGGAGGCGGCGATCGCCACGTTCGAGGCGCTCGTACGCGAGCATCCGGAGCTGGCCGAGCCGTACAACAATCTGGCGGTGCTGCATGCCTCCGGCGGGCGTCTGGGCGCCGCCCGCGACGCGCTCGAGCAGGCGGTTCGCGCGGTGCCCGACTACGGCCTCGCCTACGAAAACCTGGGCGACGTCTACGTCCGGATGGCCCAGGAAGCCTACGAGCGCGCGACCCAGGTGGCCAAGCCGAGCACGGGTGCCCGGCGCAAGCTCACGGCCGTTCGTGAACTGTCGGAGCGCATCACCGGCCAATGATCCGATGGCAGCCGGCCGGTCGGGCGTCAGTGATCCGGTGGCGGCCGGCCGGCCCGGCCTTAGCGGGTCATGCCACGTGCCGGCGGGTCGCGGCCCGCGTCGCGGTTAGCATCGGGGGTTCTTCACGGGAGCCGTTGCCCGGTCATCGCCAGGCCGCCCGTGAACCGACATCGACCCACGGAGCACATGATGAAACTCAAGTTTCCCCTGATCTGGGCCATCACCCTCGGCCTGGCCATGGCCGGACCCGGCGCCAATGCCGAAACGAATCCCCGTGTCGCCATCGACACCTCGATGGGTCGGATCGTGGTGGAGCTCTACCCCGAGAAGGCGCCCAAGACCGTCGACAACTTCCTGCAGTACGTGAAGGACGGGCACTACGACGGCACGATCTTCCATCGGATCATCGGCAACTTCATGATCCAGGGCGGCGGCTACACGAAGAACTTCTATCAGGGAGACCTGCAGCCCAAGAGCACCCGCGCGCCGATCCCGCTCGAGTCGCAGAACGGTCTGAAGAACGACAAGGGCTGGATCGCGATGGCCCGCACGGCAGTGCCCGATTCGGCCACCTCGCAGTTCTTCATCAACACGGTCAACAACGACAGCCTCAATCACCCCTCGCCCGACGGACACGGCTACGCGGTGTTCGGGCAGGTCGTCGAGGGCATGGACATCGTGATGGCCATCGCGGGTGTCTCCACCGGTTCGATGGGCCCCATGCGCGACGTTCCGGCCGAGGCCGTCGTGATCCAGGAGGTCACGAGGCTTGACCCGTAACGTCGACGCGTCGGGTGCTCCGGCGCCCGCGACGGCGCTCTGGCGTCTGCCCGCCGATGCGCGTGTGCTCGTCGCGTCGGACATGCACCTGGGCGACCACGACCCGGCAACCGCCGGGTTCTTCCTGTCCGCGCTGGCCGTCACGCTCCCCGGGCACACCCACCTGCTCCTGCTGGGGGATGTCTTCGAGGCCTGGCCAGGGGACGACGCCGGCGACGACGTGGCGCGGCAGGCGATCGCGGCACTGGCGCGCATTGCCCGCGAACACACGCTTGGCGTCATGCGCGGCAACCGCGACTTCCTGCTCGATGTCCCGACCTCCGACGGCAAGGTCGAGCCGTTCTCGGCGCAGGCCGGTGCGCGGATGCTGGACGATCCCACCGTACTCGAGATCTCGGGGCTACGGGTCCTGCTCGCCCACGGTGACGCCTGGTGCATCGACGACCGGGAATACATGGCCTTTCGTGAGATGACTCGCGGCGAGGCCTGGCAGCGCGACTTCCTCGCGCGGCCGCTGCGCGAACGACGCCTGATCGCCCGCCGCATGCGGGAGCAGAGTCGCGAGCGGCAGCAGGCTCCGGATGCCGCGATCGGCGACGTCGACCCTGCCACCGTGCGGGCGGCCATGGTGGAGAACCGGGTGCATTGGCTCGTCCACGGACACACCCATCGCCCCGGCCACCACCGCTGCACGACAGACGGACTCACCCGCCACCGGCTGGTGCTGCCTGACTGGGATGCCACCGCCGGTCGCGGCGGGTTCGTCACGATCGACCGGACCGGGGCGCGAACGACGGTCCGCTGACGGCCCGGCCCGGTCAGTCGACCATGCGGCTCAGTTGAGGTGCGTCGATCGGCGGACACTCGGCTTCGATGTCCGCGCCCATCTCCTTGAGCTTGCACTTGAGCTCTTCGATGGTACGGTCCTGCTCCGAGACGTGGTCGATGAGCTTGTGCAGCGCCACGTTCAGCGGGTCGTCGATGTTCGGGGTCAGCCCGTAGGCGGCGAACCGTTCGGATCCGCTTCCCGGGCTGGGACCGGCGCCGGTCTGGCTCTCGATGATGCGGGCCGGGATCCCCACGGCAGTCGCTCCGGGCGGCACGGCCTTGACCACCACCGAGTTCGAGCCGATCTTGGCGTTCTCACCGACGGTGAACGGCCCGAGTACCTTGGCGCCCGCCCCGACCACCACGTTGGCCCCAAGGGTCGGATGCCGCTTGCCGGGCTGGAGGGAGGTGCCGCCCAGCGTCACGCCCTGGTAGATCGTGCAGTCGTCGCCGATCTCGGCGGTCTCGCCGATCACCACGCCCATGCCGTGGTCGATGAACACCCTGCGCCCGATCTGCACCCCCGGGTGAATCTCGATGCCGGTGATGAAGCGCCCGCACTGCGAGACGAACCGTCCC
>JAUIAI010000600.1 GCA_030425615.1 Gammaproteobacteria bacterium | reverse complement strand
GGTGATGATGTCGATCGGAGAAGGCGCCAAAAAGCAGATGCAGGAGCAGATTGCATCCGTCGGCACCAACATGCTGACAGTTTCTCCCGGCAGCGTCACGCGCGGCGGCCGTCGCGGCGGACGCGGGTCCGGCCGGCCGTTCGAGGAATCGACCATCGCCGAAATCGAGGAATTACCCTTCGTCGTGGCGGCGACCGGCATTCTCAACGATTCCGTGACAGTGGTATCGGACTCAGCCAACTGGTCGACCAGCATCGAGGGCGGCAGCGCCGCCTACTTCGAAGTCAACAACTGGCCGATCGCCGAAGGACGCGGCTTCACCGAACAGGAAGTGCGCTCCGGCTCCACCGTCGTCGTGCTTGGCGCAACGGTGCACAAGGAATTGTTTCCGAACGGCGGCGGTATCGGCGAACGCATCCGGCTGAACTCCGTTCCGGTGACGGTGATCGGCGTTCTGTCGTCGAAAGGCGCAGGCGGCGGGTTCGGTCAGGACCGCGACGACACCATCGTCGGACCGCTGGGAATGGTGCGCAACCGAATCACTGGCGGGTCTCGCTGGGTCCCGCGACACGTGAATCGTATTCAGTTCCTTGTCGAAGACGGTTACGACATGGCGCTGGCGCAGGAAGAAACCGCAGTAAAAATGCGGGAAATCCGGCGTATTGACCCCGGAGAAGAGGACAATTTCAGATTCTTTAACTTCGCGGACATGATACAGCAAAGGGCGGAGCAGGAGCAGACGATGAGCATGCTTCTGGCCTTTACCGCCGCTGTTTCGCTCATCGTGGGAGGCGTCGGGGTCATGAACATCATGCTCGTGTCCGTTACCGAACGCACCCGTGAGATCGGGTTACGCATGGCGATTGGCGCAAGAGGCGGCGACATCCTCACGCAAGCGATCGAACATGAACTTCGCCTCGGTCGTTGATGTTGGGGTGGAACCCAATGTTAACGGCTCGCTCCCCCGCCCCTCCAATGCCAGCGCCGGTCACGGGGACGGCCGCCCTCGGGAGCCGGCCGAAGCATTCAGGCGAGCCCCCGCCGTTCAGCGGTGTCGCGGCCGGCTGACAATCCGGCCGACAGTCGGACGGCCGCACCGGTGCTTCGTCCGACCGTGATCAGCGACGCGGCCAGCCCTGGAGGATCCGGGTGCAGATGCCGCGCAGGATATCCACTTCCGTGACCGTCGGGTCGGCCCGACGCAAGAGCCGGCGCAGGCGGGGCATGAGCCGCTTCGGTTTGCGGGGATCCAGGAATCCGATGGTCACCAGCGTGCTTTCGAGGTGCGCGAACAGCCCCTCGAGCTGGCCGTGCGTGGCGGGGACGTCACCGGGTTCGCGCCCCCCCTGCGCCGCAGCCCCCTCGCCCGATGCAAGGCGATCGTCGTCAGCCGTGGCCCGGCCTTCGGAACCGGCCACCGCGACGAGCGATTCGCTCAGGACGAAGGCGGCCACCTGTACCGCCTGGGCCAGGTTCAGCGACGAGTGATGCGCATCGGTCTCGATGCTGCAGAGCCGCTGGCAGCGCTGCGCCTGCCCGATGGACAGACCCGTGCGCTCCGTGCCGAAGACGATCGCCACCGTCGCGCCGGGCGCCTCCCCGGGCGAAGCGGCCACGCGGGGTTCGGTCCCGCCGCCCGGGCGCGACGTCTCGGGCCCCTCCTCGCCGAGCAGGTCGGGCAGCCGGTCCACGACTTCCTCCGCCATGGCGCGCGGCGGCAGAACGGACGCGGAGAATTCGCGCGACTCGGCCGTGAAACCCACCGCCCAGCGCGCCGGTGCCAGCGCGGCATCGAGGTCGCCGACCACCCGGGCCGCGCCCAGGACGTCCGTGGCGCCGCTCGCGAAGGCCACGGCCTCGGCGTTGCCGAGTACGTCGGCGTGGCGCGGAGAGACCACGCAGAGCCGGCGGAACCCCATGGTGGCGATGGCGCGGGCGGCGGCGCCGACGTTACCCGGATGACTGGGCTCGACGAGCACGAACTCGATCCGCTCGGCGAGCCGCCGGAACGCGCGCCCGCCGCGCGGCCGCACGGCGGGCGGACCGGGCGTTCCCGTAGAATGCGCGCTCGACAATTGACCCCTCGAAGAAACATGCACCCGATGTTGAACACCGCGGTGACCGCGGCCCGGCGCGCCGGCGCGATCATCAACCGCGCCAGCCTCGATCTCGAGAAGGTGCAGGTCTCGCACAAGCAGCGCAACGACTTCGTCACCGAGGTGGACCGCGACGCCGAAACGGCGATCATCGAGACCCTGCTCAAGGCATACCCGTCGCATTCTATCCTCGGCGAGGAGAGCGGACACACGAGTCGCCGGAAGGAAGAGACGCTCACGAGCGCCGAGAACATCTGGATCATCGATCCCCTGGACGGCACCACGAACTTCATCCACGGGCTGCCACAGTACGCGGTGTCCATCGCGCTCATGCAGAAGGGCGTGATCACCCAGGGGCTGGTCTACGACCCCAACCGCGACGAACTCTTCACCGCCACGCGCGGCCGCGGCGCCTTCCTGAACTCGCGTCGCATCCGCGTCTCCAAGCGCACGCGCGTGGAGGATTCGCTCATCGGCACCGGCTTCCCCTATCGCAAGATCGACGCACTCGACGAATACATCCGCATGTTCCGCGCCGTGACCGAACGTGCGTCGGCCGTCCGCCGGCCCGGCGCCGCCGCGCTCGACCTCGCGTATGTGGCCAGCGGGCGCTACGACGGTTTCTTCGAATTCGGACTCGCGCCCTGGGACATCGCCGCCGGCGCCCTGCTCGTGCTCGAGGCCGGCGGCCTGATCGGCGACTTCGCCGGCGAGCAGGGCTATCTCGAGAACGAACAGGTGGTCGCCGGCACCCCGAAGGTCTTCGCGGCCATGCTCGGACTGCTGGCCGGCGCCCGGGGCACATGATCCGGCGGGCGCCAGCGCCTGGGCCGGCATCCGGGAAGGGCGAAGCGTCCCC
The DNA here is from genome assembly GCA_030425615.1 of Gammaproteobacteria bacterium. GTDB lineage: Bacteria > Pseudomonadota > Gammaproteobacteria > Burkholderiales > Burkholderiaceae_E > JAUIAI01. Next base: position 150 of record JAUIAI010000600.1, on the reverse strand, counting down.
GCCTGCGTCATGAACGACGCACGACCCACCGAATCGGCAGTGCCCCCGGAGCTGACGGGGCACACGCCCATGATGCAGCAGTATCTCCGGCTCAAGAGCGAGCATCCGGACATCCTGCTGTTCTACCGGATGGGCGACTTCTACGAGATG
>JAUIAI010000599.1 GCA_030425615.1 Gammaproteobacteria bacterium | reverse complement strand
GTAGTCCGCGACCCAGCCGCCGCCCGAGGGCATGGCCGAACCCGCCACCGCGCGCTCCGCCAGACGCCGTTCCAAAGCCAGGACCCGGGCGCGCCGCCCGGCCCGGAGCGTTCCGCCGGTGAACACCGCGACGATGACGAGCGTGATCCCGGTGGGATCGGCCCTGAACAGAAGCGACCACACCCCCTCGACACCGAGCAGCCAGGTCGCGAACACCAGCAGCCCGGCCAGCGTCATCCACTCCAGCCAGATGGGCTCGACCCCGTAGGCGGGCGCCGCGGGCGCCCCCCGGCCAAAGAACCGACCGAGGCGCGGTGCGCCCGCGCTCACTTCTGGATCGTCTTCAGAAACGCCAGGATCTCGTCGATCTGCGGCTCGGACAGCGTCCCGCGCCAGGAAGGCATACCGTACTCATTGCGACCTTCCATGATCGTGGTGCGCGCGACATTGGGCCAGTCGTCGTTGTAACGACTCTTGAGCCGGCGCAGATCGCGGATCCGGACCGGGCTGAACCCGTTGGCTCCATGGCAATGCGAGCAGACGTCGTTGAACTTCACCTTGCCCGAGTCGATCATCGCCGTTTCGTCGACCTGTGGCTTCGCCTCGGCAGCCTGGGCGGCGACCTTCTTGGTGTCGGCCTCGGCCACGGCCACCGGCGCCTGCCCGGAGGCCGGTCCCGCCTCGGAGCCCTGACCCGTCGATCCGGCTTTGCCGGCCGCGCCACGCGGCCCGTAGGGCAGCGCCCAGTCGTCGATCCGCAACGGCTCGCCCGAGGGCAAACCGTACTTGCGACCGATCGCCTCGATCTCGGGGGCGAGCTCGGCCAGCGCACCGTTGATACGCTCGCGCAACGCCTCGTGATCAGAGCGCAATGCCGCGGCAACCGAGCCCTCGACCTCCGGACCCGCCAGCGGAATCACACGCCAGCGACCCATGTCGGCCCGGCGGGACAGCTCGTAGCCCGCCACCGGCCCCCACAGGAAGGCGACATCGACCGCACCCTCGTGCAGGGCCTCGAGCAACTCGTCGGCCGTGAGCATCGTGTTGTAGTCATACCCCTCCTGCGTGGAGAGGAGGACGTGTGGATTGGTCTGGAACTGCACGCCGATCCGCTTGGACTTCAGGTCGGAGAGCTTCTCGACCTTCATGTCCTTGGGAGCGATCAGCGCGTACGAGTAATGGAGGAAGGCATCGGTGCGGATGAGGCCGCGCATGCCCCAGCCCTTGCCGGCCGGCAGGGCGAAGACCGCGTCGCAGTCGTTCTGCAGCACCGTGTTACGCAGGGCACGGCGGGTCTTGTACGTCAGCCACCAGACGTACTCGACCGGCATCGACAGCTTCTCGCCGACCTTCTCGGCGATTTCGATGTAGATCCCGCGCTCGTCACCGGTGTTGCTGCTGAACGGCATGTTGTCGGGATCGGCACAGACGCGCAACGTCTCGGCCTGGGCGGCCGGTGCCCCGACCAGGGTCAGGGCACCGGCCACGCAGGCGGCGAGCATTGCGCCAATGCGGAAGGGTCCGCGATTGAACACCATGTCACCGCCTCCTGCTTCAGTTGAGCGCGAAGACGAACACCGTGCCGCCCTCGGGGCTGGCCTGGTACATCTTCTCGCCGATGGCGCCGAAGAACGCCGGCATGGACAACGTCCGGCCCGAGGTCACGGCCACGTACTGCTTGCCGTCGATCTCGTAGGTCATGGGCGCTGCCGTGATGCCGGAGCCCGTGTTGAAGCTCCAGAGCTGCTTGCCGGTCTTCGCGTCCACGGCGCGGAACTCACCCGTGATGTCGCCGTGGAAGACCAGGCCACCGGCCGTCGGCATCGTGGCGCCGGTGTACGGCAGTTCGTGCTTGTTGAACCAGGCCTCTTCCTGCTTCACCGGGTCCCAGGCCTTGACGCCGCCCAGGTAGCCGCCGGGGCCTTCCTTGCCGAGATCGAAGTTCACGCCCAGGTAGAACGAACCGCGCTTGTACTCGGCCTCGATCCCCTCCATGTCCATGCAGAGGTTGTTGGTCGGGATGTAGACCAGGCCAGTCTGCTTGCTGTAGCTCATCGGCATCCAGTTCTTGCCGCCGATGAGGTTCGGGCAGACGTCCTTGGCCATGCGCTTCATGCCCGGACGCTTCTCGTTGTTCGGCGCCTCGATCGGCATGCCGGTCTTGAGGTCGATGCCGCTGGCCCAGTTGGTGCCCGGAATGAACTTCTCGGCCGAGACCAGCTTGCCCGTTGCGCGCTCCAGCACGTAGAAGAAGCCGTTGCGGTCGGCCTTCATGAGCACCGGCGTCTTCTTGCCGTCGACGTCGATGTCGGCGAACACCAGCTCGTTCACGCCGTCGTAGTCCCAGGCGTCGTGCGGGGTGGTCTGGTAGTGCCACTTGATCTTGCCCGTCTTGGGTTCGATCGCGATGGTCGAGGCCGTGTAGAGGTTGGAATACGGGCCGATGTCGGAACTGTCGTTGCCGCGGACCGTGGCCGTCCAGGGGCCCGGGTTGCTGGTGCCGTAGTAGACCAGGTTCAGCTCGGGGTCGTACGACCCGATGTGCCAGGCCACACCGCCGCCGTACTTCCAGGAATCGCCCTTCCAGGTCTCGTTGCCGGGCTCGCCGGGGCCGGGGACGGTCCAGGTCCGCCACAGCTCCTTGCCGGTCTCGGGATCGAGGCCGACCAGCTCGCCGCGCACGCCGTACTCACCGCCGCCGAAGCCGGTGATGATGACGCCGTCGGCATAGGTGGGCGGCGAGGTGATCACCGAACCCTGCGTGTAGTCGACGACCTTGGTCTTCCAGAGCTCTTCACCGGTCTTGGCGTCGAGCGCCACGACGTGCGCGTCCAGACGGCCGACGATGATCTTGCCGTCGACGTAGGTCACGCCGCGGTTGTTGACGTCGCAGCAGGCGTACTGGTCGATGCCGCGGGGGACGTCAGGCTGATAGACCCACTTGATCTTGCCCGTCTTGGCATCGACGGCGAAAGTGTTCTTCGGTCCGAACGACGAGGTCACGTACATCGTGCCGTCGATCACGATCGGGGTGGATTCCTGCGAACGGGTGGTGCCGAGTTGCAGCGCCCAGGCGACCCGCAGATTGCCCACGTTCTCCGTGTTGATCTGGTCGAGCTCAC
>JAUIAI010000598.1 GCA_030425615.1 Gammaproteobacteria bacterium | reverse complement strand
GGTGCCCACGTTGCGCAACGTGGAACTGACCTACCCGTACTTTCACGATGGTTCGGCCGACACGCTGACCCAGTCCGTGGACGTGATGGGCCGGCTTCAACTCGGGCGCAAGTTCACGCCGGAGGAGAACGGTCAGATCGTGGCGTTCCTGAAGACGCTCACGGGTGATCAGCCGACGTTCATGTTGCCCATTCTTCCGCCCTCGAGCGACGACACGCCCCGGCCCACGCCGTTCGACTGAGGCGGCCCCAACCAGACGCCTCACGGCGCTGGACGATCCCGACGAAAGGCGGGGTCGCCAGCGCCGCGTTCGTTAGGAAGCGCGGCCGGCACCCCGGGCCGGTGGCAGGCCGGGTCACGCGGTACGCGGCCGGGTGTCCACGGGCAGGCAGAGCAGGGCCGTGACCACGGCGATGATCGCGATGATCTCGTAGTTCAGGACGAACTCTGTCAGTGTCGCGTCCCTTGCGCCCACGAGCGCAACGGCGAGCGCGGCCCCGATGGCGCCGCCGAGTTGGCGCAGCGCATTGTTGACGCTGCCCCCCACCGCATACCGGGTGGCTTCGAGATGCGCCACCGCCGCGCCCGACAAGGCGGGCAGCACGAGACCTACGGCGATGCCGGCCGTCAGCTGCGCGGGCAGCCAGGTGCCGAGGTAATCGGGCTCCGGACCCAGCCGCCAGGCGAGCCAGAGTTGCGCCGCCGCATAGAGCAGGGCGCCGCCCACGAGCATGGGCCGGTGCCCGATCCGGCCCGCCACCCGACCCATGACGATCGCAACCGGCAGCACGATCAGGGGGCCCGGCGTGATGGCCAGCCCGGCCAGCGCCTGGGAATAGCCCCAGAGATCGATCAGCACCAGGAAGCCGCTGAGGAACATCATCGAGAAGCCGATGCCGAAGCTCAGTGTCGCAAGGTTCGCGTGCCGGAACGTCGCATCGGCGAACAACTGCAGATCCAGCGCCGCGCCGGGTCGGTCGCGAGCCCAGAGCACGAAGGCGATCAGCACGAGTGCCCCCAGTGCGACAGAGCGCCAGGGCACCGCCGAGCCCCAGCCGTGATTCTCGGTCTGAACGACGCCGAGCGCGATGGCGCCGGCGCCGACGATCAGCAGGATCACGCCGAAGAGATCGATCCGGCCGCCGGTCTCGGGACTGCGTGATTCGATCAACCGGCGTCTACCGAGCCAGAGACCCGCCAGGCCGAGCGGCAGATTGATCAGGAAAACCCAACGCCATGAGCCGACCTGGATGATCCAGGAGCCGAGAGCCGGGCCGACGGCGGCGGCCAGCGCACCGGCTGCACTGAACATGCCGATGACCGCCGCGCGCTGGCTGGTGGGAAACGCGGCCAGCAACAGGCCCAGGGTGGCCGGGGTCAGCAGGGCGGCGCCCAGGGCCTGCACGATTCGGGCGGCGACCAGCAAGCCGATGTCAGGCGACAGAGCGCAAAGGACCGAAGCGAGGGTGAAGAGCGTGACGCCGACGAGGAACAGTCGGCGCCGGCCGTGCAGGTCGGCGAGCCGCCCGGCGGGGACGAGCAGGGCCGCATAGACGATGGTGTAGGCGTTCAGGGTCCAGGAAAGCCACGCGACCGAGGTCTCGGCGAACTCTGCACGAAGGGCAGGGTACGCCGCCACCACGGCGGTTCCATCGAGGGTCACGATGAAGATCGCACCACTTGCGATCCAGAACGTGGTCCAGGCGCTGCTCACCGCCCGGTTTCCGGATCGTGCCCGGCCGGGGGCGGCGGCGGTCCCGCCCACCCGTCGCCCGCATCCGTGGCGCGGTGTGTGCGATCCGCCTCCATCTGGGTGGACAGGGTGGCCGCGTGCTCGCGTGCACGGGCGAGATAGGCCCGGTTCTCGGACAGCGTGGCGTTCTCGTCCCAGAGTGCGTAGAGCTGCTCGATTCCGGCCTGGTCGTGGCGACGGAAGGCATGAGCCATTCGCTCGACGCGGTGAGGGTGCAGACCGAGACCGCGCAACGTGGCCATACCGAGCCTGAGCGAGCCTTCGAACATCTCGCGCTCGGCGGTGTCGACACCGGCCTTGCGCAACAGATACAGGTGGCTGCGGTCGTAGGCCCGCGCATAGACTGCGACGTTCGGATGATGCCGCTTGACGTGGCGGGCGAGTTCGACCGCGCGGTCGCGGTCGTCGATCGCGATCACGATCGCCCGCGCCGAGGCGATACCGGCGGACTCGAGCAGGTCAGGTCGGGTGGCATCGCCGTAGAAAGCCTGGATCCCGAAGCGCCGGAGCGTCTCGATCATCGCGGCTTCGTGGTCGAGCACGACGGTCGTCACGCCGGCGCCCAGCAGCAGCCGGTTCACGATCTGGCCGAAACGGCCGTTGCCGGCGATGATCACCGCGCCCTCGTGGTCGATGGTGTCGGCGGGCCCGCTGTCCTCGTCGGCGCTCGTTCCGATGAGACGCTCGTACGCGATGAACAGCAGCGGCGTGGCCAGCATCGACAGCGCGACCACCAATGACAAAGTGGCTGCGTCGTCGGCGCCCAGCGCGCCGCTCTGCACCGCGAATCCGCTCAGGACGAATGCGAACTCGCCCGCCTGCGCCAGACCCAGCGCGAGCAGCCAGCGGTCCGGACCCGCCATGCCGAACAATCGGCCGAGGCCGATGAGCAGGCCTCCCTTGACGACGAGGAGAACGGCCGTGAGCCCCAGGACGCGAAGCGGTTCGGCCGAGAGCAGGCCGAAATCGATCCCGGCGCCGACCGTGATGAAGAACAGACCCAGCAACAGACCCTTGAATGGTTCGATGTCGGATTCGAGTTCATGGCGGAACTCGCTGTTGGCCAGCACCACGCCGGCCAGGAACGTGCCCAGGGCCGGGGACAGATCGACGAGGCTCATCAGCAGCGCGATGCCGACGACGACCAGCAGGGCGCTCGCCGTGAACACCTCACGCAGTCCGGAGCGGGCGAGAAAGCGGAAGAGGGGCGTGCTCAGCCAGTGTCCGGCGAGCAGGACGCCACCGATCGCGAGCAGCACGACCGCGGCATGCGCCCAGGGGTCGAGGTGGGCAACCAGGCTCATCGGGGTCTCGTGCCCGTCGTTCGCGGTGCCGGCCGGGGAAGTGATCGCGAGCAACGGGATCAGGGCCA
>JAUIAI010000597.1 GCA_030425615.1 Gammaproteobacteria bacterium | reverse complement strand
CGGCATCGGTCGGGCTCAGGTTGTTCAGCACTTCGTGCAGACCGACGGTCCCGCCGAAGAAGGTCTCGTTGCCGAAGGTGCGGTCCATGAAGATCTCGCGGCCCGTGGCCACGTCATCGCCCGTGGTACGCTGCAGCGAGCGGTTCACCGCTCGGAAAGTGCCGGGAGATTCCGTCAGGGGCACCGCGGTGGACGTGGAATCGCGGAAGAAATTTCCCATCGCAGGCTGCCAGCCCGACTCGGTCCGGCGGGCGATCCCGCCAATGGCCGGGTGGGTGGGCACGGCGCTCGCGGCGATCTCGACCTTCATCGGCTCGGACAACGTCGCGCCGTCGGCGAAGGCGATCTCGAAGGCGTCGCTGGTCGCTTCGAAACGATCGGGCAGACCGGCCGGATTCGGCAGGGAGCGCACCGTGATCGTCGAATCGGCGCTGAGCGCCCCCGCGGGGATCATGACCTTCAGCCCGCCGGATTCGAACGTTCCGCCGTCGGCCGCCGACACCCGCTCGGACAGTAGCACCGTCTGCTCGTCGGACTGGACCACCGCCGGATCATCGTCGTCCCCGCACGCGCTGAGCGCGAACAAGGCGCCCACGGCGAGCGCCATGGGCAGGAGTCGGCGGGCTGGATTGTGATGATTCATATTGTCCCCTTCTGGGATGAGGCCGGAGTCGCGCGCGCAGAGGCACGGGCGGGTTCGGCAGCCCGGATCGCACGTCCCGTGCCCGGGGAGTCGGCGAGCGCACGGGCGCAGGCCGCGCCACACGGTCCGGCGCGTTCAGGGTCTGCGTGTCCGTCTCGGTGGCAAAGACGCGTCTGGATGCAGCGAACTCGCGTTTCGACCCGGGCTGGCCTTCATGTCCCAAAGCACGATCCGGGCATCACTCCTCGGCCGTGAACGCGATCGAATCGATCCGCCCCTTCCAGAACGGGTAGAGCCGGCCACCAGCCATGCGCGAGATCGTGAAGGCCATCGGAATCATCTGCCCGTGGGTGAGCCGGTATTCCGAGCGGGCCACGTGCTCACCCGAGCCGTGATACGGCGTGTCCAGATCGCCGTCGCTTTCCGCGACCATGTGCGTGAGCCGGCCGTCCTCGGCGAAGTGCGCGATCATCGCGGCCTGCATGCCATCGGCACTCACCACGGCGCGGGCGCTGGTGTCGTCGATAGGCTCCCAGGTGACCGGGCCGCCGGGCAGCAGCGCCGCCGGATACAGAGCGCTCTCGAGCAGCCACCGGCGCAGCGAGATCCGGTTGAGCTCGGGCGTTTCCTTCTCGTCCACCACAGTGAGCGAAGACAGGATCTTCGCCTTCATCTCCATCTCACCGTCGGCGAAGAAGTCGTATGCGCGCGCCCAGATGCCCGGAACGATCGGCGTGGTGGCCGAGAACATCAGCGCGGGCGTTCCCGCGGCGATCACCTGGTCCGCCGTGGTGGGATTGAAGTCCTCGCTCCCCGGGCGCCGGAAGTCGCCCGAGGCGGAAAGCCGGACCACGGCATAGCGGGTACCGGGGTCGCGGAAGGTGTAGCGCAAGTACCGCTGCACCGGCGTCGGAAGCCCCGCGAGACGGGCGTCGTCGAACGCGGGCGAGTCGGTCTCCCTGCCGATGGACGCAACGCGCGATTCGAACGAGGTGATGTCGTTCTCGGTGGCGTTCGACTGCACCGCGATGAAGCCGGCACCGACGGCCAGCAGCGTCAGCCCGGCGAGGGCGGCTGGTTTGACGAACTTGTTCATTGCACTTCACTCCAGGAGGCGAAAACAGAAGGGCAGAATCAGCCCTGACCGTGTCAGTACACACATGTACTGCTCAACGGGCCGGACTGTACATAGGTGTACACTCAGTGTCAACGGCCTGCTGGCAGGAGATGGACACCCCGATGAGCGGAAGCGACAAAGACGAACGACTGCGCGAGATCCAGGCCGCAGCCATGGCCCTGCTGGACGAGCTGGGTTACCGGCGCACGAGCATGCTGATGATCGCCAAGCGGGCCCAGGCGTCGAACCAGACGCTGTATGCCCGTTACCCGAACAAACAGGCCTTGTTCCGGGACATCATCCTGGCGCACGGGCAGGCAGTCAGCGACCACCTCGTGGCGGCGCTTCGCGGCGGGGACGATCCGTTGCAGGCGCTGGCCGGACTCGGCCCCCGCCTGCTGGCGTTCACCACGGATCGCAATGCGGTCATCATGAACCGCGCGGCGGTGGCCGACGCCGCGGACTCCGGCGTCCTGGCCCAGGCGATCGACGAGGTCGGCCGCGACCGGATCTATCCGTTGATCCGTTCCCTCATGACGCGACTGATCGAGGCCGGCGAGTTCGCTTCGGGCACCGATGCGGATCAGGCCGCGCAAACCTATGTCGCGCTGCTGTTCGGCGAGATCCAGTTCCGTCAGGCACTGGGCACGATGCCGCCGCTCGACGAGGCCGCCATCGAGCGCCAGGCCGCGCAGGCCCTCGACAAGATCCGGAAGTTGTACTCAGCCGTCTGATGACGGTTGCAACCTGTCGGTGCGCACACGTGGGCCCGTGGAGCCTATGAAGCGAAGCTCACCCTGAACGTGATCCGGGCGCGTCCCAGATGCCGTAGCGCCACGAAGATGAAGTAGCAAACACCGAGCATTTCGAATGACTCTTCGGTGTTGGCGATCATGGACAGTCCGAGACCGGAACCATGCTCGGAGAAGTAGCGACCCCCGACCATCTCCAGGGCGATCGCACCGCCGAGGTAGAGCCCCCCGGCCAGGACGAACCCCCGCGCGGTGTCGGCAGGAAGCCTGAGCAGGAAGCCCGCCAGGTAGAGAACGATGATGGGCAGGACGACCAGCGCGGGGACCACCCACGCGAACGTGAAATAGCCCAGGTCGCCCCCGCCGAGGATCGTCCTCACCGGCCCGATGAGCCGTTCGTGAAGATGAAAGACTTCGTCGAACGCCATGAAGAGCAGGCCGAGCGCGAGCACCCGCCACCGCGCGACGAACGCCGGCACCGCCTCGACCCTGCCGTTGAGCCAGGCGACGGCGGCGGACAACGCCAGAATCAATCCCGAATACAGTGCCGGCGCGTTCTTCTCGTTGTCCAGATCGAGTGCGCTGACCCAGCCTGCCTCCACGCCATATCGCCAGC
>JAUIAI010000596.1 GCA_030425615.1 Gammaproteobacteria bacterium | reverse complement strand
CTATGCCCATCTTTCTGCTATAAGCGTTCGAGTCGGGGAGCAAGTCGATCGGGGGGATCGAATTGGCAGAATGGGCAGCTCAGGCCGTTCCACTGCCACTCACCTGCACTATGAAGTGCGTATCAACGGCCGGGCTGTAAATCCCCGGCCCCTTTTGGAGGCAGATCGCGATGTTCTCGAAATCCAATCCGTCGCAGAACGAAGAAATGGCGATTCCGTCGAGCGCGGATAACCGTTCGACCTTTTCGGTCATCGGTTCGGACGTCACCGTATCGGGCGATATCGATGCATCGGTAGACTTGCATATCGACGGGCGCGTCGAAGGCGATATCCATCGAACCACGTACCGAGCGCTCGAGGCCCGTGCCCGCAAGCTGGCTGCGGCGTTCGAGGCCGCCGGGGTTAAGAAGGGTGACCGTGTAGGGACCCTCGCCTGGAACGGGTACCGGCACATGGAGGCCTACTATGCCGTGGGCGGCATGGGCGCGGTGGTTCATACCATCAACCCTCGCCTGCACCCCGATCAGATCGCATGGATCATCAACCATGCAGAGGACCGGCACATGGTCTTCGATGTCACCTTCCTGCCCATTATCCAGGCGGTGGCGCCGAAGTGTCCGAACGTCGAGCAGTGGATCGCACTGATCGATGCCGATCGTCAGCCGGAGGCGGACGTTCCGGGCCTGACCAACTACGAGACCTTTCTTGCCTCCGGCCGCGACGACTACGTCTGGCCCGAGATGGACGAGAACAGCGCGGTCGCGCTCTGTTACACGTCCGGCACCACCGGCAATCCCAAGGGCGCTCTGTACGGTCATCGGTCGACGGTGCTGCATGCCTATGCAGCGGCACTGCCCGACGCCATGGGCGCCTCGGCCCGCGACACGATCCTGCCCGTTGTCCCCATGTTCCACGTCAATGCCTGGGGCATTCCGTACGTGGCGCCGATGGTGGGCGCGAAGCTGGTCTTCCCGGGCGGGCAGCTGGACGGCAAGTCCGTGCACGATCTGTTCGAGCAGGAGGGGGTCACCTATTCGGCCGGCGTGCCGACGGTCTGGCTCGGACTCCTGCAGTACATGAAGGAGAACGGGCTGAAATTCAGCACCCTGTCGCGCACGGTGATCGGCGGGTCGGCCTGCCCGCCGGCGATGATCAAGACCTTCCGCGACTACGGCGTCGACGTCATCCACGCCTGGGGTATGACGGAGCTCTCGCCCCTCGGAACGCTGAGCCGGCTGCAGGGCAAGCACCTCGACCTTCCCGAGGACGCCCAGATGAAGCTCTACGAGAAGCAGGGCCGGGTGGTCTACGGAATCGACATGAAGATCGTCGACGACGAAGGCAAGGCGCTCCCCTGGGACGGCACCACCTACGGAAACCTGCTCGTACGCGGGCCCTGGGTGATCAGGGAGTATTTCAAGGGGGAGGGCGGTGATCCGCTCGCTTACGACGCCGAGGGCAAGGGATGGTTCCCGACCGGCGACGTGGCGACGATCGACGGCGACGGATTCATGCAGATCACCGATCGAAGCAAGGACGTTATCAAGTCGGGGGGTGAATGGATCAGCTCGATCGATCTCGAGAACCTTGCGATCGCCCATCCCGACGTCGCCAACGCGGCGGTGATCGGGGTGGCGCACCCGAAATGGGACGAACGCCCGCTGCTGATCGCGGTCCGGCGTCCGGGTAGCGAGGTCACCCGCGAGCAACTCATCGCACACTACGAAGGCAGGATCGCCAAATGGTGGACTCCGGACGACGTACAGTTCGTGGATGAACTGCCGTTAGGGGCCACCGGCAAGGTGTTGAAGACGAAGCTGCGCGAGCAGTTCAAGGACTACAAGCTGCCGACAGCTTGAAGGCCCGGAGGGTCGGACCCTCCGTCGGCGGCCCATCCATCAACGGACACGAGGATCTTCCAAGATGAGTCAGGCGAGATTCGCCCAGCACGGCGACGTGGCCGTGATCACCATGGACAACCCGCCGGTCAACGGCCTCGGCTACGCGTTGCGGGCCGGTATCCTGGATGCGCTGCAGCGCGCGATCGCCGAGGCTTCGGTGAAAGCGGTGGTCCTCACCGGCGCCGGACGCGCATTCTCGGGCGGGGCGGACATCCGTGAGTTCGGTTCGCCCAAGGCGCTCGCGGAGCCCAATCTGCTCACGGTCATTCGCGAGATCGAGCGCTCCCCCAAGCCCGTGATCGCCGCGGTCCACTCGGTGGCCATGGGGGGCGGACTGGAACTCGCGCTCGGCTGTCATTACCGCCTGAGCACTGCCGATGCGCAGATCGCCCTGCCCGAGGTCAAGATCGGTCTGTTGCCCGGCGCGGGCGGCACGCAGCGGCTGCCGCGCGTGATGCCGCTGGAGCAGGCCCTGAACATGATCGTGAGCGGCGCGAGCGTGCCCGCCGGCAAGCTGGCGGATACCGCGCTGTTCGACGAGATCGTCGAGGGTGACCTCACCGAGGCCGCGCTCGCCTTCGCGCGCAAGGTGGTGGCCGGCGGTTCGGCGCGTCCGCTGGTCCGGGAGCGCAGGATCGACTACCCGAACGCTGACGGCTACCTCAAGTACGCGGAGAACGCGGCGCTCTCGGCGGCCCCGCAGTTTCCTGCGCCGCGCGCCTGCGTGGAGGCCGTGCGCGCGGCCGTCACGATGCCGTTCGAGCAGGGTATGGCCCTGGAGCGTGAGAAATTCGTCACCCTGATGGCAACCCCCGAAGCGCGGGCGCTTCGCCATGCCTTCTTCGCCGAGCGTGCCGCCACCAAGATCCCGGACGTTCCGGCGGATACGCCGCTGCGGCCGGTGGAGTCGGTAGCCGTCATCGGCGCCGGCACCATGGGAGGCGGAATCGCCATGAACTTCGCCAATGCCGGCATCCCCGTGTTCCTGCTGGAGCGTGAGCAGCCGGCCTTGGAGCGTGGGATGGAGACCATCCGCAAGAACTACGAGAACTCCGCGAAGAAGGGGCGGATGAGTGCCGAGGACGTCGCCAGGCGCGTGAGCCTCATCCAGCCCACGCTGAGCTATGACGACATCAAGGAAGTCGACATGGTCGTCGAGGCCGTGTTCGAGGACATGTCGGTCAAGAAGACCGTGTTCGAGACGCTGGACCGCTACATGAAACCAGGGGCGATCCTG
>JAUIAI010000595.1 GCA_030425615.1 Gammaproteobacteria bacterium | reverse complement strand
CCGGGCCGGCTTCGTCCTGCATGCGGCGGTGCACGAGGCGCACCCCGACATCGTCTCCATGTGCCATGCGCACACGGTCTACGGCACCGCCTTCGCCGCGCTGGGCAGGCCGCTGGACCCGATCTCGCAGGATGCGGCGGCGTTCTTCGAGGATCATGTCGTGATCAAGGACGAAGCAGGCCAGGTGGCCGTCGAAGAGCAGGCCGGGCTCGCGGTCTGCGACTGGTTCAAGGGTGTGAAGGCGGCCATCCATCAGAACCACGGCCTGCTGACCGCCAGCCGTCACAGCATCGACGCCGCAGCGTTCTGGTTCATCGCGCTCGAGCGCTGCTGCCGCCAGCAGCTCATGGTGGAAGCCACGGGAACCAAGCCCGTCATGGTGCCGCCCGATCGTTCGCGCTACAGCCGTGAGCACGTGGGTTCGGAGTACATCGGCTGGCTGCATTTCCAGACGATCTACGACCATCTGGTGGCGACGCAGCCTGACATGTTCGCCTGACCGCGCGGCGCTCGTGGATGCGCGCATGGCCGGCCCGGACGCCTCCACCGTCGGGCTCGTCCGGCTCGGCGCCGACGACCTTCCGCTCATGCGTGCGTTCACCGAGTGCATGGGTCGCGTCTTCGATGATCCGCAGACCTACACCGGCCAGCCGCCGGACGATGGTTACCTGACAAGGCTCCTGGCGAACGAATCCTTCGTCGCAATCGCGGCGCTGAGCGATGACGAGGTCATCGGAGCGCTCGCCGCCTACGAACTGCCGAAGTACGAGCGCGCCCGAAGCGAGATCTATCTCTACGATCTGGCGGTGGTGCCGGAACACCGTCGTCGCGGCGTTGCGTCCGCGCTCATCCGTGAGCTCAGACGCATCGGCCGTGAGCGAGGAGCCTGGGTCGTCTTCGTACAGGCCGACACCGGCGTCGAGGATGCGGCGGCCATCGCGCTCTACAGCAAGCTGGGCAACCGCGAAGAGGTCCTGCACTTCGACATTCCGATCGAAGACGGCGAGGGCTCCCGCTGACCGGGCGGGTTCCTTCGGTCGCGGCGCCGGCATTCCGCCGCCGGCCGGCCTGCGACCCCGACCGGAGTCGTCTCAGATCAACGCGCCCATCGCCGCGGCCGCCTCGCGCAGGCGTCCGATCCTGTCCTCTGCCCGTGCCAGCGTCATACGGGCCACGGGTGCATGCACCGCGATGCCGGCGCGAACACATTGCGTGGCGTCCCGCACCGGCACTGCCACCGAGATCAGACCGTTGACGAACTCCTGATCGTCCCGGGCAAAGCCCCGCCCGGCGATGGCGTCGCACTCGCGCGCGAGCGCCTCCGGATCCGTGATCGTCGCCGCCGTGTGGGCCGTGAGGTCCAGACGACCGATCACCGTGGTGCGCTGCCGGCGGGACATCATCAGCGCCAGGAACAGTTTGCCGCTGGCCGTGCAGTGCAGCGGCACGCGCGTGCCGACGTCTATCGTCAGTCTCAGCGGCCAGCGCGCCTCCACCCGGTCGAGATAGAGCACCTCGATGCCGTCCAACGTCGTGAAGTTGCAGGTCTCGCCGATGTCGCGCACGAGCCGGGCGAGCACTTCGTGCCGCTGACCGCGCAGGCTGTCGTGATTGAGCACGTCGAACGCCATCGTACGCAGCGCGGGGCCGACGGTGAACAGGCGCTCGTCGACGTCCCGCTGGAAGTGCCCGGTGGACAGCAGGTAGTGGCAGAGCCGGTGGGCGGTGCCCTTGGGCAGCCCCGAGGCCTGCGTGATCTCGGCCAGGGACATGGGCCGGCCGGTCTCGGCGAGCAGTGCGCAGAGTCTCAGGGTGCGCTCGGCGAGTGCGGACGGTGGGGAGGTCACGGAGGCGGCTCGTGAAGCGTTCCGACAAGCGATGGAAGGCATCATAACCGCTCCTTTGGAACGTTGTATTCCAAAAATGAATCACTTATGATCGTCGGATTCCGATCAGAAGGAGACAGGGCCATGACCGATGCAACGGCCGAGTTCGACTACATCGTCGTCGGCGCCGGCTCCAGCGGCTGCGCCCTGGCCGGCCGCCTCAGCGAGGATCCGGGCACCCGCGTGCTGTTGCTCGAGGCCGGCCCGGCCGACGATTCCTTCTGGATCCACCTGCCCATCGGCTACGGTAAGACCATGTGGAGCGACCGGGTAAACTGGCGCTTCGAGACCGAGCCGGACCCCGGCATGGCCGACCGCAGGCTGTACTGGCCGCGCGGAAAGACGCTCGGGGGCAGCAGCTCCATCAACGGCCTGATCTACATTCGCGGCCAGCGCGAGGACTACGACACCTGGGCAGCCCTGGGCAATGCGGGCTGGGGCTACGACGATGTGCTGCCGTATTTCAAGCGGGCCGAGGACAACGCCCGGGGGGCCGGCGAGTTTCACGGTGCGGGCGGCCCGTTGAAGGTCTCCGACATCGAGTCGCGCAACGAACTCATCGAGGCCTTCATCGCGGGAGCCGGGGAGATCGGCGTTCCGCGCACGGAAGACTTCAACGGCGCCTCTCAGGAGGGTGCCGGCTACTACCAGCTCAACACCTGGCGCGGCTGGCGGTTCAGCGCGGCCAAGGCCTATCTCAAGCCGGCGCGCTCGCGTCCGAATCTGCGAATCGAAGTCGAGGCGCAGGCGGCCGCGCTGGTGTTCGCCGACGGCGAGCGGCGGGTGGTCGGCGTGCGCTACCGGCAGGGCGGGCGAATGGTGACCGCCCGCTGCCGGGCCGAGGTCCTGCTGGCCGCCGGCGCGGTGCAGTCTCCGCAACTGCTGCAGCTCTCCGGGATCGGGCCTGCCGACCTGCTGGCCGCGCATGGCATCCCCGTCGTGCAGCCGCTCGCGGGAGTTGGTGAGAACCTCCAGGATCATCTCCAGGTCCGGCTCGCGTTCGAATGCACGAAGCGCATCACCACGAACGACGACCTGAACTCCCTTCTCGGGCGTGCCCGCATCGGCCTGCAGTGGCTGCTCAGCCGCTCAGGGCCCCTGGCCGTGGGCATCAATCAGGGTGGCTGCTTCATGCACGCGCTGCGCGACGAGGACGGCCGCCCGGTGGCTGCCACGCCCGATATCCAGTTCCACGTTGCGACCCTGTCCGCGGACATGGCCGGCGGCAAGGTGCATCCGTTCCCCGGGTTCAC
>JAUIAI010000594.1 GCA_030425615.1 Gammaproteobacteria bacterium | reverse complement strand
CGGGGGGCGCCGGGAGCGCTGGCCTCGGGATAGAAGTCCGCATTGACGTCATCTTCGACGAGCGTCAGGTCGTAGGCCTCGGCCAGTCGGAGCAGGCCGTGCAGGGTGGCCGACTTCATCGTGCTTCCGGTGGGGTTGTGCAGAACACCGCTCACGAAGAAGAGCCGGGGCCGGTGCTCCCGGACGAGCCGTTCGAGCGTCTGCAGGCAGGGCCCGTCGGGCAGACGGGGCACACCCAGTACCCTGAGTCCCAGGGTGGCGAACTGTCCGAAGAGTACGAACCAGCTGGGCGCCTCGACGAGCACGGGATCACCGGGACGCAGATACCGTTGCGCCACCAGATCCAGACCCTGGGTGACGCCGGCGGTGCAGAGGATGCCGTCCGGCTCCACGGGAATCTCGAGCCGCACCAGCCGGTGGCAGATCTGCTCCCTGAGGGGCAGATACCCCTGCGGATGCCCGTAGTCGAGCATCGCGTTGCCGGCTTCGCGTCCCACCGCACGCAGACTCTGGGCGATCAGCTCGCCATCGAGCCAGTCGGGCGGCAGCACGCCGGCACCCGGCATCCGGTTCGGAGGCAGACGCCGGAACATGTTGCGCAGCAGCCAGACGGGATCGAGTCCGCCGGTCTGCGATTCCGCCCATGCGTGGACGCTGCGCAGTACGGGGGTTTGCGAACGCGCCGCGACATAGAAGCCGCTGCCCCGGCGCGATTCGATCAGACCCTGCGCCACCAGGCGATCATAGGCTTCGACGACCGTGAACCGCGAGACACCATGCTCGCGTGAAGCGGATCGGATGGAAGGCAGCCGTGTGCCCGGAGGCCACCGTCGCGCCTCGATCCGGTCGCGGACATCGGCCACGATCCGCGCCACGAGCGTCTGCGCTCCGTACCGCGTTCCCGTGCGTTGACCGCGCTCGCTCACGGTGGCCGACGCCGTCAGGCGGTCAGTGGGCCGCGGCCCCGGGTGCGGACGAACGCAGGATCTCGCCGCGTTCGATCAGGCACTCCCGGTCGAGCAGTCGGGAGGCGTGGTTCAGCTCGGACTGCGCGATCAGGATCGACAGCCCCTCGCCCTGGAGCCTGGCGATGACCTCCGAGATCCGCTGCGAAAGCGCCGGCGCGACGCCCTCGAAGGGCTCGTCCAGGAGCAGCAGACGACTGCCGGCGACGAGGGCGCGACCGAGCGCGGCCAGCTTCTGCTGACCGCCCGACAACTGCAACGCCTTGCGCCCGCGCATCTCGAGCAACTCGGGCATCAGCTCGTAGACGAAGCGCAGGCCCTTTTCGCCATCGATGGCCCGGTTGGCCCAGGCCGGCAACAGCATGTTCTCTTCCACCGTGAGCAAGGGTACGAGCCGTCTGTCCTCCGGCATGTAGCCGAATCCGAGTGCGGCGCGACGATCCGGCGACCAGTCGAGCAACGACTTCCCGTCGAAGCTGATCTCTCCGGCACTCGGTCTGGCCAGGCCCGCGATCGTCCGCATGATCGTCGTCTTGCCCGCCCCGTTCCGACCGATCAGCCCGACGCGCTCGCCCGGCCCGACCTCGAGGTCGATTCCGCGCAGGATCGGTGAGGCCTGGATGGTCACCTCGATACCACTGAGTTTGAGCGTCATGGCGCGCTCCCGGTGACATAACGCTTCACGTCCGGATCCGCCAGAGCCCTGTCGGGTTCGTCGTTGGCGATGATCTGCCCGGCGTAGAACGCCACGACACGTTGCGAATAACGTTGCACGATCTCCATGTCGTGCTCGACGAACAGCACCGTGACCGAACCGCCGCTGAGCGCTTCGATCACGCGATCCATGATGGGGAACTTTTCGTCCGCCGCGACACCGCTCGTGGGCTCGTCCAGCAGCATGATCTCAGTACGGCCGGCCATCGCCATCGCGATGTCGAGCAGCTTCTTGATGCCTCCCGGCAGTTCCGACATCTTGCGATGCCGGAACGACTCGATGCCGAAGCGCTCCAGCGTGTGCTCGGCATGTTCGACCGCCTCGCGTGAGGCTGCGGAGCGGAAGAACGCGGGGCCGTCGTCGCCGCTCACCGACTCGGCGACGAGCATCTGCTCGAGCACCGTCAGCCCTGAACAGAGTTGGGCGATCTGGAACGAACGGTGAATACCGAGCCGAGTGATCTGACGCGGACCGAGCCGGGTGATGTCGCGCCCGGCGAACAGGATCTGGCCGGCATCGGGCTTGATGTACCCGGTGACCATGTTCACGAACGTGGTCTTACCCGCCCCGTTCGATCCGATCAGGCTGTAGACCGCACCGCGTGGCACGTCCAGATTGACGTTGTCGGCGGCCACGACGGCACCGAAACGCCGATGCACACCTTTCGCACTCAGGACGATTTCATCGGCCATCGGCGCCCTCCGTTGCCGCGGGGGCGGCGCGCCGCCGTACGAGGGAGCCCAGGCCGTCCGGGAGCAGGAAGATCACCGCCAGCAGGAACGCACCGAGCGCGAGCTGCCAGGTGTTCGGGAAGTAGAGATTCGAGAAGGAACGGACCAACTCGAGGATGATCGACGACACGAACACGGCGGGAATCGATAGATACCCGGCCAGAATGGCCACGAAGACGAACTCACCGGATGTCGTCCAGTAGGCGAATTCCGGATCCACGTGCCCGATCGCGAGGGCCGAGATCGTGCCGCCGGCACCGCCGAGCGCCGCCGCGATCACGTAATTGGCGGCCATGACCGAGCGTACCGACATGCCCAGGTACTCGATTCGCAGCTCGTTGTCCTTGATGGCCAGCGACACCAGACCGCGCTGCGAATCGAAGTGCACTCGCAGCAGCGCACCCGCCACGACCGTGAGCAGGAGCGTGAACAGGAACAGGGCGTACTGAAGATCTCGCCCCTCCGGGTGATAGCCGAGGAACGTGGCCGCGGCGACGTTC
This sequence comes from Gammaproteobacteria bacterium, assembly GCA_030425615.1. Taxonomy (GTDB): domain Bacteria; phylum Pseudomonadota; class Gammaproteobacteria; order Burkholderiales; family Burkholderiaceae_E; genus JAUIAI01. The sequence continues at coordinate 232 of JAUIAI010000594.1, read as the reverse complement.
ATGCCGTCCGTTCCGCCGATCACCGTGAGCTTGGACAACGCACCATAGAGAATCATGGACAGCGAAAGCGAGAGCATCGCGAAGAAAATACCGCGATACGTCGCCAGCAGCGGCCCGAGGAGCCCACCGATCACCGCGGTGACCACGATACCGAGTACCGTCAGCATCACGATGTCGGTGGACCCGGTCGCCTGGGCCACCAGGGCAGCCATGTACGCGCCGATACAGTAGT
>JAUIAI010000593.1 GCA_030425615.1 Gammaproteobacteria bacterium | reverse complement strand
AATGTCCTTGGCGGTCACGTCGTTCTGGAAATCGACGAAGGCCTTGGCCTTGCCCGGGTTGCGGTCGGTGGGCAGTTCCTTTTGCGTGATGCCGGTGCCGGTCCGGTCGCCGGCCACCTTGTAGGTCGCGCTGCCGACTTTGCCGCCGAGCGACGTGACCGCATCGGACCCCGCCTTGGTGCCGTCTTCAAGCGCCGCCGCGATGCCCCATAGCCCGCGACCGGCACCGGCAATATGCACGTCTTCAGTCTTCTTGCCGGGCAGATAGGCCTTGGCAGTGGCGTCCCAATCCAAAGATCCCTTTGTGTGAGAGAAGAGATGCAGCGATGGCGTCCAGCCGCCACAGACCAGGACGGCGTCGCAGGACAGCATGCGCGCTGCGCCGACCTTGCCGTTCTTCACGGGATTGACCCGCAGCCCGCTGACACGCAGCCGGCCCCTGGTCGCCGTGGCGGTATGACCCAGAAGAGTTTCGATCCCGCGCGTCATTGCCTGATGCACCAGCGTGGCCGGGACTTCGGGACGCGTGTCGACAATCGCCACCACTTTTGCGCCAGCATCGGCCATTTCAAAGGCGCTGTGCCAGGCGCTGTCATGGCTGGTCAGGACGGCTGGCTGCTTGCCCACCAGCACGCCAAAGCGGTTGAGGAACGTCTGTGCGGAACCGGCCATCATCACACCGGGCACGTCGTTGCCATCAAAGACCATGGGGCGTTCGATGGCGCCCTGCGCCAGCACGACCTCGCCCGCACGCACACGCCACATCCGCTCACGCGGGGCGTTCTCGGGAAGTTCGGACAGGTGATCGGTCAGCTTTTCGCACAGCCCGATCATGTTCTGGTGATAGTATCCGATTGCGGTGGTCCGCGTCATGCGGCGCACGTTGCTCATGCCGTCCAGTTCGGCCACGGCACCGTCCAGCCATTCCCAGACCGGAATGCCGTCGATCTGCGCCTGCGGTTCCGAAAGCAGAGTTCCGCCCATCTCGGAATGCTCGTCCACGATCACAACCTCGGCGCCGGAGCGCGCGGCCGTGAGCGCGGCCGTCAGCAGCCGCCTGCCCACCCCGTGCCCCCGCGCCTCGGGAGTCACGTACAGACGCTTGAGTTCGGCCTGCCGCCCGGAACCACCCGCCGGCGCCGGACGGAGCGCGCAGCACCCGACCGGCCGTTCATCCAGACGGGCCAGCCAGAGACCTCCGCCGGGCGCACCGTAGGCTCCCGGGAGTCCGGCCAGTTCGGCATCGAAACCCTGGAAACAGAGATCGACGTCCAGAGACGCCCGGTAGGCCTCGAACAAACCGGCGACCGCCCGCACGGCAGCAGTGTCCGAGGCCACGGCAACCGTGAGTTCGGGCCCGGACTCTGCTGGTGTTGCGTCGTGATGATTCATCGGGAGCCAATGCGGGGCGACCTGGCAGGATGCAGGTCCGGACGGCGCCCGACCTCCCCGGCTCAAGGAGGGGACACTGCCTTGCGAGAGCGGATGCCGTGTGAGTATAGGGGTTCGTTCGTCTGGGGAGACCTCGCGTGAGCCGCCTGACCCGAACCGGTCGCCTTGCCGACCGCACTGCCGACCGCACTGCCGAACGCACTGCCGAACGCACTGCCGCCTGCCCTGCCGACTGCCCTGCCGAACGCCCTGCGGTGCATGCCGCCGAGCCTTGCGGCGATGCTCCGGTCGAACGGCCAGCCGCCCATCGCTCCGGACACGTCTTGGCCGCCCGCCGTCGGTGGATCTCCGCGACCGGTTGCGGTCTGTTCGGCCTGGTCATGTTCACGGGCCGCTCGGTCACGGCCGAGCCGACGAAGCGCGCCGCCGATCTCGACGCGTTGTTCGCGCGACTGGCTGCGGCCGGCAGCGAAGAAGAAGGCCGCCGCATCGAGCAGCAGATCTGGCTGCACTGGACGCACCATCCCGATCCGCGGATCGATGCCCTGATGCAGCAGGTGCTGGCCGATCGCCGGGTGGCCGCCTTCGATCGCGCCCTCGCCCGAATCGATCAGATCATCACGCTCGACCCCGACTACGCGGAGGCATACAACCAGCGGGCGACGATCGCGTTCCGGCGCGGAGAGGATTTCGAATCGTTGACCGCCATCGCGGAAGCGCTGGAACGCGAGCCGCGGCATTTCGGTGCCCTGGCCGGGCGCGCGATCATCCGGCTACGCCAGGGCAAACCCGCGCTGGCGATCCAGAGCCTGCTCACTGCGACCGAAGTGCATCCGTTCCTGCGTGAGCGGCACCTGCTGGACCAGCTCGGCTACCGGCCGCAGGAATCGAGGTAGAACGCTCTTGGAAAGCGGGGCATCGGTCGACGTCAGGGTGCTGACCGCAATGCCCCGATCGTCGCGGACGTCGCCGCGCACCGGCCGTCAATGAGCGGCGACGATCTCGTCGACGATCCCGGCCAGCGTCGCCTCGGCGGCGTCGTTCTCGATCTGGCAGGTGCCGGCGTTGCGGTGTCCGCCCCCGGCATACCGCAGGCAGAGCTCGCCGATGTGCGTCTTGCTGGAGCGGTTCAGGATGGAGGCGCCGATGGCGAGCACGGTGTTCTGGCGGCGCAGCCCCCACAGGACGTGGATCGAAACATTGCACTGCGGATACAGCGCGTAGATCATGAACCGGTTGCCGGCGTAGATCGGATCCTCGTCGCGCAGGTCGAGCACCATCACGTTGCCCTGTACCCGGGTGCAGCGACGCAGCTGCGCCTCGAACGGTTCGCGGTGCTGATTGAAGAGATCCACGCGCTCACGAACGTCCGGCAGTCGCAGGATGTCGTCGATATCGTGATCGCGACAGTAGTCGATCAGCTGCATCATCAGCTGATAGTTCGAAATCGTGAAATCCCGGAAACGACCGAGCCCGGTGCGCGAATCCATCAGGAAGTTCAGCAGCACCCAGTCTTTCGGATTCAGGATCTCCTCGCGCGAGAACTGCGCGCTGTCCGCCTTGTCGACGGCCTGCATCATGTCCTCGGAGACCTTCGGGAACGCGTTGCGCCCACCGTAGTAGTCGTAGACCACCCGCGCCGCCGAGGGCGCCTCGGCATCGATGACATGATTCGCGGGAGCCGCCTCGCCGCGCCTTGCGATCTCCGAGGCGTGGTGGTCGAAGCAGAGGTGGCAGCCCTTGACGTAGGGCAG
>JAUIAI010000592.1 GCA_030425615.1 Gammaproteobacteria bacterium | reverse complement strand
CATCTCGGAATCCCGGTCCTGGTCGAGGTCAACGCTCCGCTGGTGGACGAGCAGATGGCCTGGCGCAGCCTCGCCGACGAGGATGCCGCCCGCCGTATCGAGCGTTCCGTTCAACGGCACGCGGACCATCTGTTCGTGGTCTCGAATGCCCTGCGCGATCGTCTCGCTGCGCAAGGCGTCCCCGATTCGCGTATCTCCGTTCTCGGCAACGGCGTCGACCCCGCTCGCTTCACCCCCTGCAGCGAGACGCGCAAGGGGCCGGCGACGACCATCGGCTTCACCGGCAGCCTGAAGCACTGGCACGGCATACGGGAGTTGATGCAGGCGTTTGCCTGCGTTCACCGGGAACGACCGGACAGCCGGCTGCTCATCGTCGGCGACGGGCCCAAGCGTGAGTGGCTCGAGGGGTTCGCCGAGGGCGCCGGGCTCGCGGATGCCGTGACGGTCACGGGCTGGGTGACCCATGACACGCTCCCGGGGCTCATCGAGCGCATGGACATCGCCACGGCGCCCTATCCGGGGGCCGACGACTTCTACTTCTCTCCACTGAAGCTCTTCGAGTACATGGCCATGGCGCGACCGATCGTCGCGAGCCGGATCGGACAGGTCGCGGAGGTTCTGGAACACGACCGGAACGCGTGGCTGACAGAGCCTGGCTCGTCACGGGCACTCGCGCAAGCGTTGCTGCATCTGATGGACGACGACGCGTTGCGCCGACGCCTCGGCACGGCCGCGCGTGCCAGCAGTGCCGGACACACGTGGCAGCGAAACGCCCGGCACGTGCTCGAAGTCGCCTCGCGGCTGACCCGGGGGCTGGCGGCATGACGAAACTTGCCGAGCCGACGAAGGTCTCGATGCTGCGGGCCCTGGCCGGGATGATGAGACCGCACGTGGCGCCCCATGCCCGGGCACTGCTCGTCGCGGTGCTCGCGATGATCGGCGCCACGATCGCTGCAGTGCTCACGCCATGGCCGCTGAAGCTGGTCTTCGACGGTCTGCTCATTCCGCAAACCGATCCGGATCCCGTGATCCGGGCCGCGCTCCGGCTCACGGGCGGTGGCGACACCCTCCTGGCCGTCGCCGCGCTGGCGATCCTGGCGATCGCGATCACGGGCGGGTTGCTGGGCTACGCCCAGAACGTGCTGATCGCGGGGGCCGGACAACGCATCGTCGCGGCCATACGGCTCGATCTCTACCGGCACATCCAGAGGCTGTCCCACTCGTTTCACGACCAGGCGAGCAGCGGCGATCTGCTGGCCCGACTCACGGGCGACGTGCGCATGATGCGTGACCTGCTGGTCAACGCAGTGATCCAGACGAGCGCCCAGGTGCTGCTCATCGTTTCCGCCGTGGGGCTCATGACGTGGCTGGACTGGCGGCTCACGCTCGTGAGCGTGGCGGTCCTGCCGGCGCTGTTCGCACTGACCCGCTACTTCGGGGGGCGCATCCGCGGCGCGGCCCGCCGGCAGCGACGCAAGGAAGGCCGGATCGCGGACGTGATGAACGAAGGCCTCGGTGCGATGGCGCTGGTCAAGGCTTTCGCGCGAGAGGCGCACGAGGAGGCCCGCTTCGCGAAGCAGAACAACGCGTCGACGGAAGCCGGTCTCGCCGCGACACGGCTCGAAGGACACATGGACCGGCTGGTGCAGGTCGTCCTGGCCTTCGGCACGATGAGCGTCGTGTGGTACGGGGTGCACCGGGTCAATGCCGGTGCGATCACCCCGGGCGATCTGCTCGTGTTCACGGCGTATCTGAGCACCCTCTACAAGCCGGTGCGCAAGATGTCGGGACTGACCAGCCGGATCGCCAAGGCCGTGGCTAGCGGCGAACGGCTGCTCGAGATCTTCGAGCTCGAACCCGAGATCGTCGAGGCCGCGGGCGCCCGTCGCGCGCCGCGCTTCGACGGCCACATCAGCTTCGAGCACGTCGATTACGATCACGCGGGCGAACACGCCGTGCTGCGCGCGGCCGATCTGCGGATCGCCGCCGGTGAGACAGTGGCGATCGTCGGTGACAGCGGAGTGGGTAAATCCACCGCCCTGCACCTGCTGCAACGCTTCTACGATGCGAAGCGCGGGCGAATCACCATCGACGGCCTCGACATTCGGGAGCTCACGCTCGACTCGCTGCGCGAACAGTTCGCCATCGTGCTCCAGGACACGGCCCTGTTCGCGACGAGCATCCGGGAGAACATCGCCTACGGGCGCCCAGAAGCCACCGATGACGCGATCGTCCAGGCCGCCAGACAGGCCGGTGCGGACGCTTTCATCCGCGCACTGCCCGAAGGCTACGACACGGTCGTCGGCGAGCGCGGCAAGACTCTCTCCGGCGGCCAGCGCCAGCGAATCGCGATCGCGCGGGCGATGATCCGCGACGCACGGATCCTGATCCTGGACGAACCCCTGACCGGCCTGGATGCGAACGTCGCGGCGGAAGTGGCCAGGGCGCTTCGGCGCGCGGCCGCGGGACGCACCACCCTGATCGTCACCCACGATCTCGCGCCGCTCGGGTTCGTCGACCGTGTGCTGCGTCTCGAGAACGGCAGATTCGTGGAGTGCGAACGCACCCGGGCCATCGGCACGGCCGGGGTGGCCGCGTGATCGCTCCGATCCGGGAAGCATCCACTCTCGCCGCCGTGCTGGACGTGGACCGCACCCGCGAGGATCTGCTCGCGGCCTTCCGGCGTGCGGGGGTGGCGGGAACGGGACGGCCCTCGGTCGCCCGCGTCCATTTCCGTCGCAAGGCGCCCATCGTCATCCAGTACACGCTGCTCGACGAGCGCGGCCTGCCCAGCGCACAGCTGCACGGCGAGTTGCTGGCAGGACCGGAAGCCGCGCTTCGACATGCCGAGACTGAAAGCGTCCGGCTTCGCAAGTCGCGCCGTGCGCAGGCCCGCCGTGAGGAAAAAGAGCCGGTGGTCGCCGTTCCCGGGCTTGCTCTGTGCATACGGGCCGCCGGACGCGATGCGAATCTGCCGGGACTCCGGCTGTTGCACGACAGGGACGCCTTGCACGACTTCGTCGCGTCGCTGGCCGGCCCCGGTGCCGCGGATGTCGCGAGCGTACGTCTGCGCGCGCACCGTCTCGGCAAGCGCGCGGTCCTGCAGATCGACGCCGGCCCGGCGCGGCGCTTCTTCGTCCGCCTGGCACC
>JAUIAI010000591.1 GCA_030425615.1 Gammaproteobacteria bacterium | reverse complement strand
TTGGGTTCATGTTCAATGGGTTCGCCAGTGCCGTTGCACCGGTTCGGAATGCTCTTCTTCGGGAATCAGGCGGCTATGGCCCCGGCGATCTCTGCCTGAGCCTGAGCAAAGCCTCTGGCGGCAGCCTCCGGCCCCATCGCGAGACCTTCGGCATAGATGAAGCGCACATCCGTGATCCCGAGGAATCCCAGGACGCTCTTCAGATAAGGCACCTGCGAGTCGTTGTTCGTATCGCGGTGTATCCCGCCCCGCGCGAGTGCCACGTAGACCGTCTTGTCGACCAGCAACCCCTGGGGACCATTCTCGGCATATCGGAAAGTCACCCCGGCCCTTGCAATCGCGTCGATCCATGTCTTGAGCTGTACGGGAACCCCGAAGTTGTACATGGGCACACCGAGCACGATCGTGTCGTGGCGCTGCACCTCGGCAATCAGTTCATCGTCGAGCGCAACGCGGGCGGCCTGCTCCACGCTGCGCTGATCGGCGGGAGTGAACAGCGCGCCGAGCGCGGCTTCGTCGAGCACCGGATGCGGCGTTACCGCCAGGTCACGAAGGGTTCGTGTCGCCTGCGGATTCGCTGCCAGCAGCCGCGCGACGATGTCGTTGGCGAGGCGGGTCGAGTTCGAGCCATCGCGACGCGCGCTGGTGTTTATCTGGAGGATGTTCATGAGGTTCGTCCTGAAACGTAAGTGGCGATGAAGACACTGTAGTCAGCCCACAAACGAACAACAATCCGTTCTGTCGGATAACATTGTTCCCGAAATGGAACAATTGCCCCCCAACATTGATCCCGCCGATCTGGTCATCTTTGCCCAGGTCGCCGATCTCGGCAGCTTCAGCCGGGCGGCCGAGCGCGCCGGCCTGCCGAAATCGACCGTGTCGCGGCGTCTGGCCGGCCTGGAGCAAGCGCTGGGTGAACGGATCCTGCTCAGAACGACACGGCGTCAGGAGCTGACCGAGTTCGGCAAGCTCCTGCTCGGACACGCACGCCAGGTCATCGCCGAGATCGAAGCAGTGCTCGCCTTGCGCGACCATCGTCAGGCAGTGCCGAGCGGGCGCCTGCGCGTGTCGATGCCAACTGACATCGCCACGTATCTACTCACTGACGCGATGGCGCAGTTCGTCGACGAACACCCGGCGATTTCGCTCGAACTCGACCTTTCTGCACGGCGCGTCGATCTGCTGGCAGAGGGCTTCGATCTGGCGGTTCGAATGGGCGAACTGACCGATGACACGCTCCTCGTCGCGCGCAGGCTCTGCCGCCTTCCTGGCAGCCTCTTCGCCGCGCCGGCCTACCTGGCCGCTCACGGCCGTCCGGAGACGCCCGATGATCTCGCCCAGCATCGCGCGTTGCACCTGATAAACCGAAACGGTGAACCAGGGGCCTGGCGGCTCACGCGGGGGAACGAAACCTGGCAGCAGGTTCCGCCCGGCCGTCTTGGGGCCAACTCGCCAGAAGCGTTGATCTGTCTGGCGCGCGCCGGAGCCGGTATCGCAGCCGTATCTGACTACTTCGCCGCGGCCGAAATCCGGCGCGGCGGCCTGGAACGAATCCTGTGCGACTGGTCTTTCCCAGGCAGCGTGGCCTCGGCGGTGTATCCAGGCCGCAAACTGATGCCCCCCAAGACCCGTGCTTTCCTCGAGATGTTGCAAGGAGCCTTGAGCGCACACGGATCCTGACTCGTCGGTCGGATGAAGTCCGGCTGCGGAACCCGGCAGCACCAAGACGCGGGGTTCTCCACCCTGCCGCCCAGGATATTCAGACCACAAGTACTGGTCTGCACATTCAGCCCGCGTCGTCGTGCCACCCGAGGTGGGCGCACAGCGCATCGAAGCGCCGGCGCAGGCGGGCGAGCTCGTCCCGGGTCTGGGCGAGTTCATCTCGCAAACCATCCGACTCTTCGGGAACGTCGCGACGACTCGCCACGGCGGCGCCTGCGGTCGACTCGGTCGCGGCTTCCACCGGGCCGCAGAGCAGATGTGCCCAACGCGATTCGCGCGAGCCCGGTCGGCGCGGGAGCTGGACGACGAGTGGCCGGCCACCGCGCTCGGCCATTTCATCGAGATAGGCCTCGACCGAGGAGATGTCGGCAAAGCGATGCAGACGCTCGCTGTGCTGGCGCAGCTCGCCGGACGTCTGTGGGCCGCGCAGCACCAGTGCCGTCATCAGCGCGAGCGCGGCCGACGGCATCTCGATCACCCGGCGAACGTTCTGCTCGTAGCGCATCGCGCGCCCACCGCTGGTCTCGATGACCAGCGTGCGAGCCTTGAGCCGGTCGATCGCCTCGATGAGTTCGGGTTCGCGCAGCGACATGACCGGGTCGCGGCTGGTCTTCTGGTTGCACCCGGCTAGCAGGCCATTGAGCGTCATCGGATAGGTATCGGGCACCGTGTGCTGTTTTTCCACCAGCACGAACAAGGCGCGCGCCTCGACCTGACTCAGGGCCGGGATCCCGGCCGGCGACATGACGCGGCTCTCGCCGGGCTGAACTTCGTTCGTGACCAGCGGATCGGACGATGCGGAAGAGTCTTGCATTAAGGAACAGGCCAGTGTCGGCGCCAGGGCCGGAGTCGTGAGTGTAGCCGTCGGGTTGCCCCACGGTTCTACAGGGTGGGGTTCTCCACCTTGCCACCAAGGGTGGCCAGCCCCCACGTACTGGTCTGCGCATCCATACTGAAGTTGATGTGCCCGGCCGCCGCGTGCTGGTCGCGGTAGATGCGTTCCATGGGTCCCCGCGCGTACAGCCCGTTGGCGCCGGCAAGCGCGTACAGCGTGTCGATACTGGCCGTGGCCAGGGACATCGCATAGGCGCAATTGCGCTTCTGCTTCAGTCGGTGAGCCAGATCCGGGATCACGCCGGCCTCGGCCATCTGCTGCGCCTCGACGCAATCGTTGACGGCCATCAGCCGCGCGGCCTCGAGATGCGCCCCCGCCAGGCCGACCCGGGCCTGCACGGTGTTCATGTCGCGCATGGTCAGCCCCGTATAGCTGGTGGAGCGCTCGCTGATCATGCCGGTCACGGCATCGAACATCGCCTGGGCATTACCCAGCGTGGTCCCCAGGATGCAGTGCGCGGCGAGCCCGCCGAACGGAATCCGGTACACGGGCGCCGGATTGCCCGCCAGGCCCGGGAAATCGCCGGGCCCACCCG
>JAUIAI010000590.1 GCA_030425615.1 Gammaproteobacteria bacterium | reverse complement strand
ATCGAGAAGACCGTGGTCGAAGGAGCCGGCGCGGCGGGTCTCGCGGCCGTTCTGGCCGAGCCGGAGCGCTACCGGGGCCGCCGGGTCGGGCTTGTCCTGTGCGGCGGCAATGTGGACATGCTGACACTGGCGGACGTCGTCCAGCGCCAGCTCGCCCGCGACAACCGGCTCGCCAGATTGTCGATCGCCGCCCCGGATTCGCCCGGATCGCTGGCACGGATCGCGGCGATCGTCGGCAGCCAGGGCGCCAATATCGAGGAGGTCTCGCACCAGCGCACGTTCACGGGCCTGCCGGCCCGCCAGGTGCGAATCGAGATCACGCCGAGCATCCGCGGGGCCGAGCACCTTGACCGCCACCGCCTCGCCGGTGTCGCGCAGCCGGGCCTTGTGAACCTGCGCGATCGAGGTGGCCCGTCCGTGCCAACATGCGACCATTCGTGCAGGACAGTCCCACCAGCCGGCATGACAGCATCAATCCACAGGATCGCCTCCCCTGACCCGGGGGTGAAGCGCCCCCACGCCGGGCGCGGCTCCCTGCGCACCGGTCACGGCCGGCCCGAAGCCCGATCCGGTGCGGACACCCAACCGGCGAGGCCCGCCGTATGGTGAAGGCGCTGCTGTTCGGGTTGCTCGGCATCACGTTCCTCGTCGCGGTGCCCTACCCCTGGATCGGCGTGCTGGCCTCGTATCTGATGGCGCTGCTGACCCCGCAGCACGTCTGGCACTGGCACTTCGAGGGCCTGCGGGCGGTGGCCATGATTCTCGCGCCCACGTTCCTGGGCTTCGGGATCAAGGTCCTCGCCGGCCGCATCGACTACACCCCCTGGTTCAACAAGCGGGTACTGCTGATGCTGATCCTCTGGATCGCGTTCATCCAGTCCTACTACCTGGGTCCCTACGTCAACATCATCAACGATTTCCGGTTCACCGATTCGGCCTGGGCGTTCTCGATCATCAACAAGATCCTGCTGATGTGGTTCATCGCGAACCTGCTGCTGGATACCGAAGGGAAGCTTCGGGCGCTGGCGTGGATGGTCGCGGGCTGCTCGATCTACCTGATCTACTGGGCCAACGTCCAATACCTGACGGGGAACTGGCTGAACATGCCTGGCGCCCAATGGGGCCGCCTCTCCGGCCCCACGGATCCGGCGGGCAAGGGACCCTATCTGGACGAGAACAACTTCGCCCTGTTCTTCGTCATCACGATACCCATTCTCTGGCATCTGAGTCTGACCCTGAAGGACTGGTGGTGGCGCGCGGCGATCTGGCTGATCATTCCCCTCGGCTGGCACGCGATCTTCCTGGCGGGGTCACGGGGCGGTCTGCTCGGTCTGGGTATCGTGACGCTCGTGATCGGCTTTCGCTCCAAGTATCGGAAACTCGGCCTGATGCTGCTGCCCGCGCTCGCCGCCGCGTATATGCTGCAGGCCGGCGACACGATGAAGAGTCGCGCGACCACGATCGACGACTTCCGGACCGAGCGCTCGGCGGCCACGCGCATCGAGGCCTGGACCGCCGCGATGGCGATGATGCGCCAGTACCCGCTCACCGGCGTGGGCATTGCCTCGTTCGGGCCGGCGTTCCCGACCTACTCGGACTACGAGCCCCGCGAGGCCCACAACACCTTCTTCCAGATCAGCGCGGAAATCGGCGTCGCGGGCGGTCTCGCCTACCTGGCACTGAATGCCTTCAACATCCTGACCATGCGGCGCAACGCCAAGCGGCTGAAGCCACGCGAGGACCGGCGGGGACGTTTCCTGTTCGAGATGAACGAGGCCGCGCTGGCCTCGTCGATCGGCTTTTTCGTGTGCTCGATGTTCCTGTCGCTGCAGTTGATCGAACTCTTCTACTTCCTGTGCCTGTTCGTGAACATCACGAATCTTCTGTCGCACCACTACCTGGCCGCGTTGGAGAACCAGGGGGCGAAGGCGGAGATGTCCGGCGCGGCGCCGGCGCAGGCCGATGGGGCGCCCGCCACGGGGGCGCCCGCCGCCCCACCGGACGCCCCGGAGCGAGACCGTAACGGACGGCTCGTGCGCCCGGAGCGCGACCGGAACGGCCGGCTCGTGCGCCCGAGGCCGGCCGGGAGTACCTGACTCCCCGGGTCAGGGGCTTACTGGAAGAAGTCCTTGACCCTGTCCATCCAGCCCTTGCTCTGCGGGCTGTGCTTCATGTCCTTGAGGGAGTCGTCGAGCTCGCGCAGCAACTGCTTCTGGCGGTCGCTGAGCCGCACCGGCGTCTCGACCTGAACGTGAGCGTAGAGATCCCCCGGATACGACGTGCGCAGACCTTTGATGCCCTTGCCCCGCAGGCGGAAGGTCTTGCCCGTCTGCGTACCCTCGGGCAACTCGATGTCGGCGCTGCCTCCGAGTGTGGGAACCCGCACCGTCCCGCCCAGCGCGGCCTTCGTGATCGAGATCGGGATCTCGCAGTGAAGGTCGTCGCCGTCACGCTGGAAAACGGAGTGCTCCTTGAGCCGAACCTCGACGTAGAGATCGCCCGGCGGGCCCCCGTTCATGCCCGGCTCGCCGTTGCCCGCTGACCGGATACGCATCCCGTCCTCGATTCCGGCCGGGATCTTGACCTCGAGTGTCTTCTGCCGCTTGATGCGCCCGGCTCCCGAACATGCCGTGCACGGATCCGCGATGATCGTCCCCGAACCACGGCAGGTCGGACAGGTCTGCTGAACGGAGAAGAAACCCTGCTGCATCCGGACCTGGCCCTGCCCGTTGCAGGTCTTGCAGGTCGTGGGCTGGGTTCCCGGCTTGGCGCCCGACCCGTGGCAGGTTTCGCAGTTCTCCCAGCTGGGCACCCGGATCTCGGTGGTATACCCGTTGGCCGCCTGCTCGAGCGTGATCTCCATCGCGTAGCGCAGGTCGCTGCCCCGGTAGACGTTGCTGCGGCCGCCCCCACCCCCGCCGCCGCCGCGGGTCTGTCCGAAGATGTCGCCGAAGATGTCGCCGAACACGTCCGCGAAGCTTCCGGCCCCCTGCTGGCCGCCGAAACCACCGGCCGCCGACGCATCCACGCCGGCATGACCAAATCGATCGTAGGCCTCGCGCTTCTGTGGATCGCTGAGGACCTCGTAGGCGTCCTTGGCCTCCTTGAAGCGCTCTTCGGCCTCGGCGTCTCCCGGATTGCGGTCCGGGTGGAATT
>JAUIAI010000589.1 GCA_030425615.1 Gammaproteobacteria bacterium | reverse complement strand
CGGTCGTGATCGTGATCGTGGACCGGCGCGAAACCGACGCCGCAGTTTCCCATGACCACGGTGGTCACGCCGTGGTAGACACTGGGCTCGAAGGTGGCGTCCCAGCTGGCCTGGCCGTCATAGTGCGTGTGGATGTCCACGAAGCCCGGCGTCACCGTGGCACCGTCGGCATCGATGGTCCGGTGCGCGGCGGTTTCGCCGCTGCCGACGTGGACGATCCTGCCGTCGTGGATGCCGATGTCTGCGTTGAAGGCCGGGGCGCCGGTGCCGTCGACGACGGATCCGCCCTTGATGAGCGTGTCGAACATGAGATGCTGTCTCCTGAAACCGGCCGTTGATGTTCCGCGGTGCCGCGGACAGTGGCCCTGGAGATGCATTTTGCCGCATCGGTCGGCCGGCGGCGCCCACCGGCGGCGCGGGCACGCTATTCGCGGGGGGGCGGTCTCCGCCCCGTCCGGTTTTCCGGCCGCGGAGCGGCCGGTGTCAACCCGTGGAAGCCGTCCGCCACGGCTTACGGAGTGTTCGAATGATCGACCCGATCCTGCTTGCCGCGACTCGCGTGCAGACGTTTCTCGACCAGCAGCCGCTGACCAACGCCAGCGGCTTCTTCTACGCGCCCGACGAACGTCTGTTTCTGGTCACGAGCCGCCACGTGCTCTCCGACGAACCGAGCGAGCACTTCCCCGACCGGATCCAGATCGAGTTGCACTCTGACCCGGACAACCTCGCCCAGGCCACCGGCCTGTCGATCCCGCTGTATCGCGACGGGACGGCGCTCTGGCGGCAGGGCCAGGACACCGCCGGCGGCATCGACGTCGCCGTGATCGAGATCGATCGGGATGCGTTACCCTGCGGGCCTTCACGCCGGCACATCTGCACGTGCCGCCGGCGCGGGTCGAGGTCGGCACGGCCTTGCTGGTGGTCGGATTCCCCCTCGGTTTCCACGACCTGCTACATCATATGCCCGTGGTGCGACACGCCATCCTCGCCTCGTCGTTCGGCCTGCGCTTCCAGGGGCAGGGCTACTTCCTGACCGACGCGCGCACGCACCGCGGCACCAGCGGTGCGCCGGTCATCATGCGCATGCCCGACGCCGGCGAGCGCCACGGCGATCTGCCCTGGCGTCTGCTGGGCGTGCACTCGGCGCGGCTCGATCTGGGCACGAGGGATCTCGCGCTCGACGAGGCACTGGGCCTGAACTGCGTCTGGTACGCCGACATCCTGTCCACCCTGACCGAGGGGTGATGCCGGCAGGATTCCCGCCGCACGGCGCGCGCAGCGAAGGGCCCGCGCGTTCGCGGCGTGCGTCAATCCGCCCGGGCGAGCGCGGCATCGACGAGCGGCAGCGTGTCGTTGCCGAAGTACATGTCCGTGCCGTCGATGAACACGGTGGGCGAGCCGAAGCCGCCCCGTTCGATGAGTTCTTCCGTGTTCGCCTTGAGCGCGGCCTTCAGCCCGGGCTCGCCGATCGCCGGGAAGACCGCGTCGGCGGATTCGCCGGCCGCTGTGAGGATCTCGCGCAGCACCCCGTCGCGGGAAATGTCCTGGCCGCGCCCGAAATAGGCGTCGAACAGGGCCAGCGCGAGGCGATGCTGGCGGGTGTCGTCGTCGATCCAGAGCAGGGCGCGCATGGCCTTCACGCTATTGACCGGGAAGACCGGCGGTGGGAAATCGATCCGGATGCCCGCCAGGCGCGCCCAGTCGTTCATGATCTTCACCGAGTAGGCGGCCTTGGCCGGCACCGGATTCCGACGGTTCTCGTAGACGCTCGGATTGATGGTGTTAAATACGCCGCCGACGAGGAACGGACGCCAGCGCACCGATGTGCCGTGGCGCGCGGCCACCGCCGGCAGGTTGTGCACGCACAGGTAGGTCCACGGGCTGGAGCAGTCGTAGAAGCATTCGATCGTGGGCATTTGAGATTCCTTGTTCGACCCGGGGCGGCGTCGGCGCGCCGTTCCACCCCGATCATCCCATGAGCCGATCCACTCACGGCGCGGGCAACCTCGCGCTGGGCGTCCTGCTGGTCGTGACCGCCGCGGTGCTCTGGGGCACGACCGGTACGGCGCAGGCGTTTTCCTCCGGGGCGACCAGCCCGGCCTGGATCGGCGCGCTCCGGCTGACCGTCGCGGCCGTTTTCTTCTGGACGATGGTCGCCGGCCGGCGCGTTCTGGGCGCGGTCCGCAGCGGCGATGTCGCCGGTGCGGCGCGCGACGAGACGGGCTTTCGGGCCGGAATGCTGGTGGCCGGTCTCGCCATGACCTCGTACAACCTGTGTTTCTTCGTGGGCGTGAAGTCGCTCGGGGTCGGTGTCGGTACCGCGCTGACCATCGGCAGCGGCCCGCTCTGGGCGGGCCTGCTCGAATGGGTGCTCTGGCGGCGTGCCCCGTCCGTCCCCTGGTGGGTGGGGACGGGGCTGTCGGTGGCGGGCGCCGTCCTGCTGCTGAACGGCGTCGTGACGGTACACGCATTCCTCCAGCGCACCGCCCGCATCCTCCGCCAGCAGCAGCAGGAGATCGACTGGCTCGAAGGCCGCTCCGGCTCATTCGACGACGAGGCGGACGACGACTGACCACGGCCCGCCAGCCCGCGACTCAGGCCGAGAAGGACTTGGCGCGCGCCTCGTTCTTCTTCGCCATGCGCGCCGCTTCTTCCTCGCTCATCTCCCAGCGGCGGTCCGGATCGTAGGGCAGCAGATTGCGCCCCTGGGCCACCAGGCGCTCCTTCACCTTCGTGCCATCCAGGTCCGGACAGGCCACGCCGGTGGCGATGGACATGGCGGGTAGGGTGCGGCATAGTCGCGCATGGATGCAGCCAGCCAGGAGTATGACGTGCTGATCGTGGGCGGCGGGCCCGTGGCCCTGTACCTCGCCACGCGCGTGGCGGAGGCCGGACTCACCGTGGCCGTGCTCGATCGCCGGGGACCGCGCGAGAGCGAGCCCGATGCGACGGAGCCCCAGGCGCTGCACCCGTCGGCCCTCGGTATCTTGGCGCAGCTCTCGTTGGCAGAGGCAGTCGTGGCGGCCGGCGTGGCGATCCCGCGCCTCCAGGTGAGCGTGGATGGCGAGGCGTTGCCGGCCGTATCGTTCGCGCGTATCGACCGGAGCCAGCCCGTGGCCTGCGCCGTTGCCACGGGCGACCTGGATCGCCTGCTGCGGGCTCGGGCCACCGCCGCCGGCG
>JAUIAI010000588.1 GCA_030425615.1 Gammaproteobacteria bacterium | reverse complement strand
GTGGTCACGAAGCGGATTCCGGATTCGCAGACGAAGCGCAGCATCGCATCGTCCTTGAGAAACCGGATGGGCAGGTTCACGCCGAAGGGCAGGCCACTCTCCAGCATGATGCCGATCTCGCGACGGCAGGCCTCGGTTTCTCCGGACGAGGTTTCTATGACGCCGAGTCCGCCCGCACGGGACACGGCCATGGCCAGTTGGCTGCGGGCGATCCAGCCCATGGGCGCCTGGATGATCGGGTAGCGGGCACCGGTATCTTTCAGAACGCGGTTCATGGCGTGGTCTCCGTCGGGGTCCGGGTGGGAATCTTCGGCGCGCGCGCCATGACGAACAGCAGTGAACCGGACCCGGCGAGGCAGGCCAGCAACGTGAATCCGACGCGGTAGTCGCCGGTGACGTCGGTGAAGTAGCCGGCCACCAGGGGCCCGCCGATCTGCCCGATCACCACGATCAGGGAAGACAGACCCATGATCTTGCCGATGGAGCGCCGGCCGAAGTAGTCGGCGCGGATCGCCTGCATGAACGGGCCTCTGAGCCCCCAGGCGGTGCCGTGCAGGGCCGCGAATGCGCCGAGCATCCAAGGTGAGACCGCGTACGTGAGCATCAACAGCCCGCTGGCGTGCATCAACATGCAGCTGGCCGCCACGAGGCGCTTCTGGAAGCGGTCTCCGGCCCACCAGCCCAGCGCCACGCCGATGATCTGAAAGACGGTCATCAGCGTGATGACGAGCGACGCTTCGCCCACGGTGTACCCGAGGCCTTCCTTCATGTGTGAGATCGCGTGCACGTTGACGGCCGTGACCACGAACAGAGCGAAGCCGTGACCGAAGCCCAGGAGCCAGAAGGCCGGGGTCGCCAGGGCCTGGCGGGTCGTGAACTCCATCTCGTCGTCAGGACTGGCACCGCCGCCACCCGGCGTCTCGGTTCTGTCGGGCACCGGCAGGCCATCGAGGGTCTGGCCGTAGTCCTCCGGGCGGCGCTTGAAGATCATGGCGAGCGGGAAACCGACGACGATGGCCACCACGCCGCAACCGAACGCCGTCGCCCGCCAGCCGAAGGCGTGCATCGACCACGCCACCAGCGGGACGAAGGCGCCGCCGACGGCGAGGCCCATGGCGATGGACGACAGTGCCCGCGCGCGGTATTTCTTGAACCAGTTGACGATGGCCACGTTCAGCGGGAAGAACCCGCACATGCTGGATCCGAGGGCGATCAGGATGATCGCCATGTAGAACTGGGGCAGCGTATCGATGAAGCTGAAAGCGATGAATCCGGCCCCGAACAGCAGGATGCCGATGCGGATCATCGTCTGGGCTCCGAACCGGTCGATGACGTAACCGAGCAGCGGGCCGAGCAATGCTGCCTCGGTGGCCTGGATGGCCGACCCGGCCGACAGCGAGGTCTTGCTCCAGCCCTTCTCCTCGGTCAGGATGGCCACGTACGCGCCAAGTGCCTGATAGAGCATGGCGGCCTGCAGGAGTTGGATACCACTGGCGGCCCCCACCATCCGCCAGCCGTAGAAGGGCTTCTTGTTCATCGACGGCGAGCATAGCGCATCCGCCTTCGTATACTGGAGGGACGATGCACGACTGCATGCGAGAGGGGAGAGAGGAACCATGAGCCAGATCTGGGCGATGACGGCGGGCGAGATTGCCCGCAACGTACGTGAAGGGGCTTTCTCGGCCCGCGAGGCCACGGAGAGCGCTCTGTCGCGCCTGGATGCGGTCAATGGCAGCCTCAATGCGGTGGTCCAGCGTTTCGACGAGGAAGCGCTCCGACAGGCGGATGCCCTCGACGCCGCCCGCGCCGCCGGACGCGACCGCGGTTCGCTCGCGGGTGTCCCGGTGACCCTCAAGGTCAACGTGGACCAGCAGGGGCAGGCGACCACCAACGGTCTGCGCACCCAGAAGGATCTGGTCGCCGAACACGACAGTCCGTTCGTCGCCAACCTGCGCGCTGCCGGTGCCGTGATCATCGGCCGGACCAACACGCCCGCGTTCTCGCTGCGATGGTTCACCCGCAACAGCCTGCACGGCCACACACGCAACCCGCATGACGCCCGCCTGACGCCGGGCGGCTCTTCCGGCGGCGCCGGCGCGGCCGTGGCCGCCGGCATCGGGGCCATCGCACACGGGACCGACATCGCCGGATCGATCCGCTACCCGGCCTACGCCTGTGGCGTTCACGGCCTGCGCCCGAGCCTGGGACGCATTCCCGCGGTGAACCGATCGGGGCCGGACCGACACATCGGCGCCCAGCTCATGGCGGTTTCGGGCCCGCTCGCGCGAAGCGTCAGCGACGTGCGCCTCGCCTTCGGCGCCATGGCCCGGCCGGCGGCGGGCGATCCATGGCAGGTTCCGGCGACCCTGGCCGGCACACCGTTCGAACGACGGGTCGCGCTCACCGTGTCGCCGGACGGCTTGCCCGTTCACCCGGCGGTCGAGAAGGCGCTTCGTGACGCGGCCGCGCGTCTGACGGACGCCGGCTGGGCGGTGACCGAATGCCCCGCTCCCCCGCTTGCGGCCGCGGCCGAGATCAACGCGGTACTCTGGCTGTCCGAGTTCCGGCG
This sequence comes from Gammaproteobacteria bacterium, assembly GCA_030425615.1. GTDB lineage: Bacteria > Pseudomonadota > Gammaproteobacteria > Burkholderiales > Burkholderiaceae_E > JAUIAI01. The sequence continues at coordinate 612 of JAUIAI010000588.1, read as the reverse complement.
CAACAAGTGCGGTCCCCTGCGAGCCGAGGACGATCCCGACGCGAACACGGTTGCGGGGTTCATGCTCGAGCGAACGCCGGACCCGGGCATGGACGGTCTCATGGACGCGCTTCAGCAGCGGGTCACCCTGATGCGCCAGTGGGACGAGTTCCTGGAACGCTTCCCCGTCTGGCTCGGGCCGGTTTCCGGCGAACTGCCATTCCCGGATCTGCTGGACGTCGAGTCCGCCGAGTCCTTCGAGCGGGTGATCACCGCACAGATGCCCCAGACCGGCATCCCTGTGCTCGGCGTTCCGGCAATGACCGTCACCACCGGATTCGATGCAGGCATTCCGGTCGGCGTGCAGCTGGTCGGTCCGCGTTATCGTGAGGACATCGTGCTGGACGCGGCCACGGCGATCGCCGATCGCGGCCCCGTCCTGCCCCCGGTCGATCCGGCAGGCTGACGACTGCACGGAGGCGGTTTCGGCAACTTCCAACCACGAGGACTCTCAATGACCCAGCCCGTTCCCTTCGAGCCCGGCGGCTATGCCTATCTGCCGGCGTACTTCCAGTACAGCGGCGGAGTGACCGCGTTGCCTGGCTTCCGGATGGAGCGGGTGGTGTTCGGACG
>JAUIAI010000587.1 GCA_030425615.1 Gammaproteobacteria bacterium | reverse complement strand
TTGCACGCGCTCGGCATCAAGATCCTCTCGATCTCGGACGTGACACCGATTCCGCACAATGGGTGCCGTCCGCCGAAGCGTCGCCGCATCTGACGTGACCGCCCGGGGCGTCCCGAAGGGGACGCCCGTGGAATTCCGGCGCAGTTCCGCCGCCGGCCTTCGATTCCCCGTCGGAGGCGAAGCGGAGCGACAAGACCACCGTCTGCCACCCGTTTGACCAGGGTTCGACAAGCGCAGACTAACCGCGGCTCAGGCCGCGTAAGTATCGAAAGGAAGCATCCGTGGCGAGATATACCGGACCCAAGGCCAAGCTTTCGCGTCGCGAAGGCACCGATCTTTTCCTCAAGAGCGCGCGCCGCTCGTTCGACAGCAAGGCCAAGGACACCAAGCCTGGTCAGCACGGCCGGACTTCCGGCATGCGCATGTCGGACTACGGTCGGCAGCTGCGCGAGAAGCAGAAGGTCAAGCGCATGTACGGCGTGCTCGAGCGTCAGTTCCGCCGCTACTTCGCCGAGGCCGTGCGTCGACGCGGCAACACCGGCGAAACGCTGCTGCAACTGCTCGAGTGTCGTCTCGACAACGTCGTCTATCGCATGGGTTTCGGCTCCACCCGTGCCGAGGCGCGTCAGCTCGTGAGTCACAAGGCCATCACCGTCAATGGCCAGGTGGTCAACATTCCGTCGGCGATCGTCAAGCCCAACGACGTCGTCGCGGTGCGTGAGAAGTCGCGGACCCAGGCCCGCATTCAGGACTCTCTGAACCTGGCGGAGCAGACCGGCCTTGCCGGCTGGGTATCCGTGGACAAGAACAAGATGGAGGGGACCTTCAAGGCCGTGCCGGATCGGAGCGATCTCGCCGCCGAGATCAATGAGAGCCTGATCGTCGAGTTGTACTCACGCTAATCAATAAGGATTTCCCTATGCAGACTGCAATGCTTAAGCCCCGCATCGTCGAGGTCGAGCAGATCGCTGCGTCGCATGCCCGTGTGGTCATGGAGCCTTTCGAGCGCGGCTACGGCCACACCCTGGGCAATGCCCTGCGCCGGGTGCTGCTGTCCTCGATGGTGGGCTACGCGCCCACGGAGGTGCAGATCTCTGGCGTGGTGCACGAGTACTCGACGATCGACGGCGTTCGTGAGGACGTGGTGGACCTGCTGTTGAACCTCAAGGGCGTGGTTTTCAAGCTTCACAACCGCGACGAGGTCTACCTCACGCTTCGCAAGGAAACCGCCGGACCGGTCACGGCAGCCGACATCGATCTCCCCCATGACGTCGAGGTCATCAACCCCGATCACGTGATCGCCACGCTGACCGAAGGCGGCAAGCTCGACATGTCGATCAAGGTGGAGCGCGGTCGCGGCTACGTGCCCGGCACCATGCGCGATGCCATGGAAAGCAAGAGCATCGGCCGCGTCGTGCTCGATGCATCGTTCTCTCCCGTGCGTCGCGTCAGCTACCAGGTCGAGAGCGCCCGGGTCGAGCAGCGTACCGATCTGGACCGGCTCGTGGTGGACATCGAGACGAACGGCGTCATCGCGCCGGAAGAGGCTGTTCGTCAGAGTGCGCGCATTCTGGTGGAGCAACTATCGGTGTTCGCGGCCCTGGAAGGGGGTGTCGAACAGGTGGTCGAGCAGCAGGTGGGTCGTGGCCCGCAGGTCGATCCGATCCTCATGCGTCCGGTCGACGATCTGGAGCTGACGGTGCGTTCCGCCAACTGTCTGAAGGCGGAGAACATCTACTACATCGGTGATCTGATCCAGCGCACCGAGAACGAGTTGCTCAAGACGCCGAACCTCGGCCGCAAATCGCTGAACGAAATCAAAGAAGTGCTTGCCTCGCGCGGACTGACGCTGGGCATGCGGCTCGAGAACTGGCCGCCGGTCGGCCTCGAGCGCCCATAAGCAGGACACAGACATGCGACATCGTCACGGACTCCGCAAGCTCAACCGCACCAGTGCTCACCGGGCGGCCATGCTTCGCAACCTCTGCAACGCGCTCATCAAGCATGAGCGAATCAAGACCACCCTGCCCAAGGCGAAGGAATTGCGCCGGGTCGTAGAGCCGATCATCACGCTTGGCAAGACCCCCACGGTGGCCAACCGCCGTCTTGCGTTCAGCCGCCTTCGCGATCGCGACATGGTCGTGAAGATCTTCGACGAACTCGGCCCGCGTTTCGCCAACCGACCCGGCGGCTATCTGCGGATCCTGAAGTTCGGGTATCGCGTCGGCGACAATGCCCCGATGGCGCTCGTCGAGCTGATGGACCGCCCGGAAGAGCCGGTCGACGCCGCCGAGGCCGAAGCCGCGAGCTGAGGCTGAAATGACTGCCGCCCCCGATCCGGAGCGCCCGCGCCCCGACGCGGGCGGCACGTCCGCGCCGGAACCGGCCGATGTCACCGGTTCGGGCGGGGCCGACCCCTCCGTCGGCCCGCTGGTCGTGTTGATCAGCAACTTTCCAGACGAGTTCTCCGCCAGAGACGCCTGCACGCGTCTGCTCGAGGAGCGCCTGATCGCCTGTGCGAACATCCAGGCACCGTGCCGCTCCCTGTACCGTTGGGAAGGCCGGACGCAGGACGGGTCCGAGGTGCCGGTCTGGGTAAAGACGTCAGTCTCGCGCGCCACGCAGGCGAGACTGAGGCTTGCGGCACTGCATCCTTACGATGTTCCCGAGATCCTGGTCCTGACGACGGAAGCGAACGCCGCCTACGCGTCCTGGGTAGAGGGTGAGACCCTGCCCTGACCCGTGAGCAACGTCCATACGTTGCGCACGCTGGACTGAAGATTCCGTTCGATCGAAAAGGCCCGCGCGAACAGTTCTTCGCTCGGGCAGAACTCGTCGAGCAACCGCATCCGGCCGTCGTCGAGATACGGCTGGGCGATCACCAACGGCAGCCACGCCATCGCATGGCTCGCAAGCACGAACTGCGCCACGCTCGTGGACATCTCGGACTCGACCAAGGGTCGCAGCCGCAGGTGCGCGGGTATCGACTTCGCGATGTCTTCCCAGAGAACGCGGCCGAAGAAGCTGTGACGTGGGAAGGTGACGACGGGCAGCGTGACCGTTTCTCCTGTGCGCACGGCGTGCCGCAGCCTGGTCGCGAGGTCGCGGCTCGCGGTGACCGGCACGAAGCGGCTTCGGCCGAAGAGATGCTGTTGTAGGTCGGGTACGTGACCGATGAGGGTT
>JAUIAI010000586.1 GCA_030425615.1 Gammaproteobacteria bacterium | reverse complement strand
GTTGACCGCGCACCAGGCAGTGAACAGTGGTGCCATCGGCGTGACGGGAGCATCCGAATGGATGGAAAAGGGGACACCTTCGCGTGCTGCTGTCGCGCAGGCGTTCATCCGAGTGGCCCGCTCCGGACCAACCGTCAGGGCGTAGTGCTGATCGCCCCAGTAGAAGTGATGGTTGGCGAAAAGATTCACGCACATCCCGAGCGCCTTCATGCGTCGGAACTGAGCTTGATCGGCCAGTTGACAATGCTGGAGAACAAACCTGTGGTCTCCTGCCGGCTGCGCTCTGAGAGCGTCCTCCAACGTGTCCAGAGCAAGCTCGGTTGCCTGATCTCCGTTCGTATGGGAATGAACCTGCAGGCCGTTGGCGAGCGCCTGCTCGTACAATCTCTTCAGCCACTCCGGGGCGACGTACCAGAGTCCCTGAGGTGCTCCGTTGTAGTAGCCGGGGTCTTTGAGGCGTGCTGAAAAGCCCTGGATCGAACCATCGATCACGACCTTGATGGCTCCGAGTCGGAGTCTGTCGGTGGTCTGGACACGGGCGCACATTGCCGAGTCGATCACTTCGTCAACCGGTCTCCCGTTGGAGCGAATCGCCGGCACGATTCGGGCTGGGAAGTCTGACTCTGCCGTAACAGCCAGCAGCATATCGAGCGTTTGCTCATTCATCGGGTTGACGAGATCCGTCGCTGTCGTGACGCCGGCTCTCACGCAAAGACGCGAGAATGCTCGCGCAGACCATGCGTCACCCGCATAGCGGTCGATACCCAATGCCATCAGAACCGGAGTCATGGCCTCCGGGCCCTTGAGCTCGCCGACCGGCCGACCATCGGAGCCGAGTGCGATTCCCGGGTGCTCGATCCCCGGGCGCATGAACTCCGCGCGTTCCAGTGCCATGGTGTTGGCATAGATCAGGTGACCGCTCGCGTGGAGTAGCACTACAGGTCTGTCACGACACACGCGGTCGAGGTCGTGCCGGTCGCAGCGCATGCCACCCTCGAAGAAGATCGGGTCAAATGACCATCCGACGATGACCGGCCTGTGAGAACCGGATTCGAGATCGATCCTTCGTAAACGTTCAAGTACTGCTTCCAGCGAGTTCGCACCCTTCCACAGGGTGCCGTCCGGATCACGACGATCGTGGTATCCGCAGTAGATGTAGCGCCAGTTCATTCCCTCGGTCAGGTGGACATGGCCCTCGACGAAACCCGGCATCAGGACCTTCTCGGAGAACGAGTCGTCGATCCTGTGTGATCCCCAACCCTGCAGTTCATCCAACGGACCCGATCCCAGGATGATCCCGTCGCGGACCGCGATATGGGTGGTCACCGGTCGTGCTGGATTCATCGTCAGGATCTTGCGAGCGCGATAGATCGTGATGGTCATGGGTTGTCTCCGTATGCAGGGCCGAGCCTGGTGGCCATCTCCCGAGATTCAGTCTGATCGCGGCTGATGGTCGCCACGGACGGCCATAGGCGCTCAGGGTCGTGGATCGATCGGTTTGCGCACTCCTTCGAACGCTTCGATCACTTCTCCAGCGTCCAGAAGCATGTGCTCGCGATATCGTTGTCCGACGAGTTGAACACCCAGGGGTGCTCCGTCATGGAATCCGAGTGGCACCGCCAGACCGGGTATGCCGAGTACAGGCAGGATCAACTGGAAGTACAGGGCGTCCAGCATCCGGCGGGCACCTTCCCGCCCCTCGACGTCCACCCCGGCCGGTAGTGGCCTCTGTGGAGCGGACGGCATCACGACGATGGGGTACTGCTCGAGAAACGCAAACCAGCGCTGCAGCAGGATGTCGCGTTCGACGAACGCGTGCATGTATCCCTTGAAGTCACGTGGGGGTTTGAGTTCCCACCAGTGTTCGAGGAAAGTGATGATGCCGGGATCGCTGCAAGCCCGCACGCGTGGACCGAGCAGATGTACCTGCTCAGTCACGCCGATGGCATGCCAGAGCTCGCTCGTCTCGTGCAGGTCAGGGGGGCTGATCTCCTCCACATGATATCCAGCTGCTTCCAGGTATCGGCCCGCCGTCCGCACACAGTCCCATACATACGGTTGCACGGATATCCCTTCGCTTCTTGTAACCAGCGCCACTTTCACCGGACGATCACGGGGCGACAGCCGCGTTGGCACCGGCACCCATCGGTTATCCGAAGGCGCGCTGGCTGACATGGCCTCGAATGCAACTCGAACATCGCGGATGGTTCGGGCAAGCGGGCCGTCAACTGCCATGAGCTGTGAAGACATGGGTCGACCGGGCGCGGCGGTCGAGTTGACTCGTACGACACGTCCTATGGATGGACGCAAACCGATCACGCCATTGCAGTAGGCGGGCCATCGTATCGAACCGCCGATATCGTTACCGTGCGCGATCGTACCCATGCCGGCTGCCGTCGCGCTACCGGCTCCTCCGCTCGATCCTCCCGGTGTCAGCGAACTGTCCCAAGGGTTCAGGGTGGCGCCATGAAGAGCGTTGTCGGTGTGGCCACGCATCGAGAAGGCGGGAGTATTGGTGCGGCCGATGACGATCGCACCGGCCCGCCTCAGATTGGCGATGACCGCAGCGTCTTCGTGAGCAACAAGATCTCGGAACTCGCGCACACCTCCGTCTGTTGGAAGCCCGGCCTGGTCCACGTTGATCTTGGTGGTCACCGGGACCCCGTGCAGCGGCCCAAGGACTTCTCCCCGGCGGCGCTTGGCATCGGCATCGTCGGCCGAGGCAAGCGCTTCTTCCTCGAGCAGCAGGACGATTGCGTTAAGCGCCGGGTTGACCGATCGAACTCTCGCGATGGACGACTCGACACACTCGCGACTTGAAGCCCGGCCATGTCGGATGAGTTCGGCCTGTGAGACGGCGTCCAGATGCCAGAGTTCCGTATCACGGATGATGGAAGTTGATGGATCGGCAAGAGTCATGGTGTTGGAGCGACTGCTCTGGAGCGAAGGTAGGAAGGGTGCATTCCGATCAGCTGGTGAGGCCCAGGCCGTGCGCATGCGACAGCGTGGAATCGAGGGCTCGCCGAAGCTTGCCGAAGAGTTCGTCGATCTCGGCCTGGGTGATGACCAGCGGCGGGCACAAAGCGACGGCGTCTCTGACGGCACGAGTGATCAGCCCCTCCTCGAGAACGGCCTCGGTCAGGAACTGCATGATTCCGGAGGAAGGGGCGAAGGCTTTGCGCGAGCGTTTGTCTTGAAC
>JAUIAI010000585.1 GCA_030425615.1 Gammaproteobacteria bacterium | reverse complement strand
CAGCCCGAGTCCAGCGCGAGGTAGCGCTTCTTCTGCTTCAGGCCCAGGGCGGCCCAGTGCCCGAACACCATCTTCACGTCCCGCGTCTGGCGGTGCGGGTGCTTGAACCAGGGCAGGTAACCCTTGAACTTCTTGCCGTGTGGTCGGATGCCGGACAGGTGCACCCGTCCGACCGGGTCGCAGTAGCGGATGCGACACAGGATATTGGTGATCATGCGCAGCCGGCCCCAGCCGCCATGGTCGTCGCGCCAGCGGCGCGGCCGGTTGCCGTACATGCGCTTGAAGAATTTCTTGCGCCGGTCCGAGGCCAGCACCGCCTCGACCTCGGCGGCATGGGCCATCGTCGCTTTCCAGTCCCATGAAGGCACCACGCCGGCATGCACCCTCAGGATCCGGTGTTCCTCGTGCCAGGCCGCCAGGGGAAAGGCCCCCAGCCAGTCCAGCAGTTCGCGCCGGTCGTGGGCCTGCAGGATGAGGTCCATCTCGGGGTTGGAGCTGTGGCCACCGGTGTGGCGCGCGTCCTCGGCCAGCAGGTGCAGGTCGTGGTTGCCCAGCACCGGGTGCACGCTCTCGCCCAGTCCGTTCAGCAGGCGCAGCACCGGCAGGAACGCAATCTCGAGCGCCTCGCCGAAGTTGATCACCACCCACTCGAACGCACCGTCGATCGACTTGCGCAGGGCGCGCACGTCGATCACCTCCGGGAATGTCGAGGCCATGATTTCCCCCTATGGTCCGCCGCGCCGCCTAATGACCTGTCGGGCCGGGCTCATGTCGGACGCTGTCATCGATTCGTTGTCGGCCGCGGGCTCATCCCGCGGTCGCGAAACAGAACGGGCCGTATCGCAAAGGCCGCGGCTCCTGGCATCCGGAGCGGATGCGGAACAACCTGCGATACGGCCCGGTGCCGGGAGCCGCGACCGAGACCACGGCTCCATGGGTCATGCCGTCAGAGAGACGCCTTGACCTTCTCAGCGACGTCGGCCGGCACCCATGCCGTCCAGACGTCCTCGTGGTTCTTGAAGAAGTAGTTGGCAGCCTCTTCCGGCGAGGCCGACTCGTCGTCCGCCCAGGCCAGCACCGAGTTGATGACCTTGTTGGGCACGCTCATGTTCGACAGGAAGTCGACGACGTTGGGCGCCTTCTCCTTGAGTTCGGTGACCACGGCCACGGCGACCTCACCCGGCTTCCACTCGCTGACCTGCGGGTTCGCGCAGTCCTTGTCCGTCAGGCACTGGAACTTCTCGGCGTCGTACTCGGGCATTTCCAGACGCACCAGGTTGTACTTGCCGATGACGGCCGTCGGACCCCAGTAATAGGCGACCAGCGGCTGCTTGCGGGTGACCTTGCGCGCGATACTGGCCTTCAGGTTCGCGCCCGAACCCGGGGAAAACAGTTCCCAGTTGTGATCTTCGAGATTCAGCGCCTCGAACAGATTGTTCGTGATGATCTCGCAGCCCCATCCCGGCGGGCAGCCGTACAGGCGGCCCTTGCCGTCCGACGCCACCTCGGTGAACAGTTCCGCATGGTCCTTCAGGTCGGTGACCGACTTGACCTCGGGGTGCGCCTCGGCGAAGTAATCGGGCACCCACCAGCCTTCCTTGCCACCCTCGGTGAAAATGTCGCTGGCCTTGAAGACGTTGCCCTTGTCTTCCATCTTCTTCCAGATGGCCTCGGCCGTGGACAGCCAGAGCTCCGGTGCGATCATCGGCTCGTTCTTGGACAGCATGCTGGTCGCCGTGGGAACCGTGTCGCCCGGTACCAACTCGGCGTTGCAGCCGTAGCCTTCGTTGAGCACCTTCCGGGTGGCGTGCGCGAGCACCGCGGCACTCAGCCAGGTCATCTCGGCAATGGTGATCTTCTCGTCCGTTCCGCACTCGGCTGCGCTGGCGGCGGCCGGCGCAAGCGCGACGGACCCCGCGACCAGGCCTGCGGCGACGAATTTCATTGGATTGAACGTTTTCATTGAACCTCCTAATGGGCCGACGCAGCGGTGTTGCCGCGCCGCTTTCATCCATGGATGGTAACCGATGATTTCAATCCAATTTAGTTAATTGCAAACTTAATTCAGTTTTCTTGAATATAGATCCCTGGGATTCACGGTCGCGGGTCGGAAAACCCTTCGGCGGGCGGTCGCTAACGCCAGGCCAGGCGAAGTGGCATGGACGGAACACCACGGAAGACCATCGAGCGGTGCCAGTTCAGGGGCGCGTCTGTCAGTTCGATCGAAGGCCACCGCCGCAGCAGCGCGGGAAAGGCGATCTGCCCCTCCAGTCGCGCCAGCGGAAAGCCCAGGCAGATGTGGCGGCCCCAGCCGAACGCCAGATGCGGCGCCCGCTGAGCGCGGATATCCAGCACATCGGGTTGCGCGAACGCCTCCGGGTCGCGATTGGCGGCCGCCAGCATCAGAAAGACCCTGTCCCCCGGGGCGAGCGACCGTCCACGGAGTTCGGTCGGCTCGACCACCACGCGCGCCTGCGCCAGATTGGGCCCGTCGAAACGCAGGAATTCTTCGACCGCGTCGGCAGCCAGTTCGGGCGCTTCGCGAAGCATCCGGAGTTGCTCGGGGAACCTGAGCAAAGCCAGCAGACCGTTGGAGAGCAGACTCGTCGTCGTCTCGTGCCCGGCGAACAGAAGGAGCACGCAGGTGGCGATGAGCTCGTCTTCCGTCAACGCATCATCCGAGTCGGGGTCGCGGGCCGCGATCAGGTCGGTGATCAGATCCTCACGCGGCTCGGTACGCCGGCGGGCGATCAGCCCACGAAAATAGTCGGCCATCTCGCGGGTGGCAGCCTCGGCGATCGCGTACTTGCCGCTCGAGTCGCGTGCGCTGCCGATGAACAGCGCGATCCGGTCGGAGAGATCCTTGATGCGTGCCAGCTCGGCCTCCGGAACGCCCAGCATGTCCATGATCACCAGCGCGGGCAGCGGACCCGCGAGATCAGCGATGAAGTCGATCTCCGCCCGACCGTGCAGACCGTCCAGCAGGCGCTCGACCCGGCGCTCGATCACCGGCCCCATCGCGTTCATCAGCCGCACGCTGAACGCGGCCGATGCCAGCTTGCGCAGCCGCGTGTGGTCGGGCGGGTCGGTGAAGACCATCCATCGGCTCAGGTAGCGGATGATGTTCGCGATGCCCTGCCGTTGCTCGTCCGCCATCGTGCCGAAGAACGGACGCAGACGATCGCTGGAGAAGGCCGGA
>JAUIAI010000584.1 GCA_030425615.1 Gammaproteobacteria bacterium | reverse complement strand
CAGGCACAGCCGTCCCCGCCTCTTCGCGGAGCTGAACGTGACCTGCTCGTAACCCGGCTCGAGGCCATCCCGCTCAGGCAGGATCCAGATCTGCAGGAAATGCACCGGATCAGAATCCGAAGCATTGTATTCGCTGTGGCGGACACCGGTGCCCGCCGACATGCGCTGCACGTCACCCGGTCGGATCACGGACCCGTTCCCCATGCTGTCCCGGTGCTCGAGCGTGCCATCGATCACGTAGGAGATGATCTCCATGTCGCGGTGGCCGTGCTTGCCGAAGCCCTGAGCCGGCTGCACCCGGTCCTCGTTGATCACCCGAAGCGGGCCGAAGCCCATATGACGGGGGTCGTAATAGCCGGCGAACGAGAAGGAATGGTGGCTGTCCAGCCAGCCGTGGTTCGCGTGGCCGCGCTCGTGCGAGGGTCGAAGGGTTTGCATGACATTCTCCGTTAATCGAGGGAATGCGCTCATTCTGACGGGTCCGGGCGAGGTCGTGACTTGCCTCCGGACGGGTCTGGGATTCAGAATATTTGAATGCACGGCCCGCTCGCCCCCCCTCCCTTCGACCTCGACGGCCTGAATCTGCTGCGGCTGATCGCGCGGCACGGCAGCTTCGCGGCCGCCGCGCGGGCGAGCGGCAGGGTCCCGTCGGCCGTCACCTACGCGATCCGAAAACTCGAGTCCTCGCTGGACGTCAGTCTCTTCGAGCGGCGCCGCAACAGCGCCGAGCTGACGCCGGCGGGGCGGGAAATGCTCGCGGCCGCCGAGCGCCTGCTCGCGGCCAGCGAGGAGATGGCGGCAAGAGTGCGCGCCGTCGGCGGCGGCTGGGAACGAGAACTGCGCATCGGCGTCGACGCTGCCATCGCGTTCGAGCGACTGGCGCCCCTGATCGCCGATTTCGACCGGCTGACGGCGCCGACCCGGCTGCGCCTGGACCACCACGTGCTGACCGGCGCCTGGGACGCGCTGCGCGACGGCCGTGTCGATCTGGCCATCGGGCTGCCGGCGATGCGTCTAGCGCCGCGGACCGAAGAAACTTCCGATGCCGGTGCGGACCCGTTGCGCAGCCGCCCGCTCGGATCGCTACGGTTTGCGTTCTGTGTGGCCCCCGGTCATCCACTGGCCGCTCATTCCGGGGGTCCTCCGGTGCCGGCGAAGACCCTGCGAGCGCACCGGATGATCGTGCTCGCCGATCCTCGACGCGAGGCGGGACGCGGTGACCTCGGCGTGCTGGCCGAACAGCCCACGATCACCGTCGCCACGCTCGAGCAGAAGATCGCGGCGCAGATCGCGGGTCTCGGCGCCGGCTACCTGCCGGAGTCCTTTGCACGGGCGCCGATCGCCGCGGGTCGTCTCGTGGCGCTTTCCCTCGCCGAACCGCGTGCCGACCTGCCGCTGGCCTATGCATGGCGCACCGGGGCAGGCCAGGCGCGCGACTGGTGGCTGGCCCGACTCGCCACCCGACGGGTGCGGGACGCGCTGCTCGAAGGGCCCGAAGCCTCGTGACCGACGGCGCCCCCCCCTACGTCGGCCGGTTCGCGCCTTCGCCGACCGGGCCACTGCACGCAGGCTCCGTGGTCGCGGCGCTGGCGAGCTGGCTCGACGCCCGCGCCCATGGCGGGCGCTGGTTGCTGCGCATCGAAGACATCGACCCGCCGCGGGAACAGCCCGGCGCCGCCGAACAGATCATCGGTACGCTCGAACGACTGGGTATGGTTCCCGACGAACCCGTCGTCTTCCAGAGCATGCGGCTGCCCGAACACCTCGCCGCGATCGACACGCTCCACGCCGCCGGGCTCGTCTACCGCTGCAGCTGCAGCCGCAGGGACATCCGGCTGCGGCTCGCCGAGCTCGGGCGTCTGGCCCCGGACGAGACCGCCGGAGAGTCCGGGCCGCCCTATCCCGGGACATGCCGCAACGGCCCGACGCGGACCCGCGAGCACTACACCCTGCGATACCGGGTCGACGACCGCGTCGTCGCCTGGGCCGACCGGCCGGCCGGCCACGCGCGCGGGGCCCGGCAACTCGAAACACTGGCCGAAACCTGTGGTGATTTCCCGCTGCGGCGGGCCGACGGCCTGATCAGCTACCAGCTGGCGGTGGTCGTCGACGACGGCGCCGCAGGCGTCACGGACATCGTGCGCGGCAGCGATCTGGTCTCGTCCACGGCGCGGCAGCATGATCTGGCCGACCATCTCGGGCTGCCACGGCCGCGCACGCTGCACGTTCCGGTGCTGACCGACACGCGGGGCCGGAAACTGTCCAAACAGACGGGTGCGCCGGCCGTACTGGCCGACGGCGACGTCGCAACGCGGATCGGCGTGCTGAACGATGCGCTCGGTCAGCTCGGGCTCACGCCGGTCGTCGCGGCAACGCTTGCGGGCTGGCAGGAGGGTGCCGTGAGCCGCTGGCGCGGGTCGGCCTGGCAGCAGCGCTGACGGACGGCCCGCCGTGTCGTGGTTCGAGCGACGCCAGCGGACCACGACACGGCGGGCCGTCCGTCAGTGGCTGATCTGCCACGGCCGGGCGGACGGAAACGTCTTGGACCCGTCGGGTCGCAGAACGGCCTTCGAGCGCCCCCCGCCCCCACAACAGGCGCAACCGGCCCCGTGTCCGGACTGACTCGCCCGTTTCGGTTCGTGACGGGCTCGCTCATTGGTGGCATGCGCCGTGCGAGACGCCGCATTCATCAGCGCGAATCCGGGTACGCTGAGGAAGGCGCGCGCCGCGCCGGTGCCACAGGCCGGACATGGTGCAGGCTCGGCCGAGCGAGCCATCGGACGTACGGCCGAGAACGGACCGCAGGCCTCGCAACGGTAGTCGTAGGTCGGCATGTCGCCTCCGCTCAGAGATCCGGCGCCAGCGGAACGTCGACCGAACCGTCCAGATACTTCGTCGGCCCGTCCGACCCAGGCATCAGATCGAACTCGAACACGTCGGTCGGCAGCCAGAGGGTGGCGCAGGCGTTCGGAACGTCGACCACGCCCGAGATGTGACCCTGTACCGGCGCAGTCCCCAGGATCGCGTAAGCCTGCGCGCCGGTATAGCCGAACTTCTTCAGGTATTCGATAGCGTTCAGACAGGCCATGCGGTAGGCGATGTGAACGTCGAGGTAATGCTGCTTGCCCCCCTCGTCGACGGAAATGCCCTCGAAGATCAGGAAGTCGTCGTACCTCGGTGTGATGGGTGACGGCCGGAAGATCGGGTT
>JAUIAI010000583.1 GCA_030425615.1 Gammaproteobacteria bacterium | reverse complement strand
GTGATGATCCGGGTGTCCGGATCCAATATCATCCTGTCGCCGCCGCTGGTCATCACCGACGAGCACGTCGATACGATTCTGAACGCCATCGACCAGGGCCTCGCCGCGGCCCGCTGACCCGCGTGATCTCGTCGGACCAATGCTCATCGTTGCGCGTCGCGACGCGGCGTGGTCCGGCGAAAAGCGTATGAAGGACGACATCCATGCTGCACGAATTGCGCATCTATCGTTGCGTACCCGGCCGCCTGCCGGCGCTTCACAAGCGCTTCGAGACCGTCACGCTCAGACTGTTCGAGAAGCACGGCATCCGGCAGAAGGGCTTCTGGACCGTGGCCATCGGTGAGAACGCCCAGGAGCTCTACTACATCCTGGAGTGGGCGAGTCTGGCAGAGCGTGAACGCTGCTGGGATGCGTTCGCGACCGATCCGGAGTGGCTCGAAGCCCGGGCCGCGAGCGAAGCCGACGGCCCGATCGTCGCCTCCATCGTCAATACCATTCTGTCGCCCACCGCCTATTCGGCCATTCGCTGACCGCCGCGGTGCCCCGGGCGCACCGATGATCCCGGCGGCCGCAAGCCGCGCGCCGGCCGGCGCGGCAGGGCGACGTTCATGGGCATCGCTCGGCGCGCAGGGAAGGGCGTCATCGTGAGCGGATGGCGATCCCGCGGTGTCCTCCGGGCGGCGTTGACCGTTTCGTTGCTCGTCTCGCTGATGGCGGCGCTCGTCTTCGCCAACCGCCTCTGGCGCGGGGCGGACGTCATGCATGCGGCGGTGGCGCTGGAAGAGCCCACGCTGGGTGAACTCCGCGCGTGGATGTCGGTGAGATACGTGGCCGACAAGACCGGCGTGAAGCCCGAGGATGCCGGTCGGGATCTGGGGCTCTCGGCCGATGACCTCGAGCTGCCGATCCGGGTCCTGGCCGACCGCCGCGGTGTCGACAGGCTGGTCCTGTTACGCGGGGTCCAGAGCGTACTGGCGGCCCGTCTCAGCCGCGCGCCGCCTCCGGTCGTGGACAGCACCGACCATGACACCGAGGAGTGGCTGGCCGGCTGGATTCTCGCCTACGGGTACCCGCTGCTGGCGGTCACGCTCGCGCTCGGCGCGGCCGGCGCCCCCCTGCCGTCGGGCCTGTCGTTGATCGTGATGGGTTCACTCGCCTCGCAAGGAACGCTCGATCCCTGGGTTTCCGGCATCGTGGCCACCTTGGCCTCGGTGCTCGGCGATCTTCTCGGCTACGCGTTGGGCGCCCGCTTCGGCGAGCCCCTGCTCGCGCGCCACGGCCGGTGGCTGGGCTTGACGTCGGACCGCCTGTCACGCGCACGCGCGGTGCTTTCTCGCTGGGGCATCGCGGCCGTGGTGCTGAGCCGTTCACTGATCTCCTTTCTCAGTTCGGCGGTCAATCTCGTCGCCGGCATGCTTCGTCAGCCGCTTCCCCTGTTCGTCGTCGCTGCGCTGTTCGGCCGTGCGGTATGGAGCGCCGGCTACATCGGGCTGGGCATGGCCGCCGCCGCCGGCGTGACGCTCGGCGCGGCGCTGATGCGCGACCTCTCCGGTCTGCTCATTGCCTTGCTCGCGGCCGGATTCAGCGCTGCGCACCTGCGCCGACTTTCCGTTCGGCGTGTCCGGACGGGCTGATAGACTGAGTGTCTGTTCGGAACACGGAGGCGGCGGCATGCGTAGCGGGAGACGTTCGGGATCACTCCTCCTGACCAGCCTCGCGGCGGCGATGCTGGCGGCCTGCGCGACGCCTCAGGAAGGCGGCAGTTCCGGCGGGCGCGACTTCGTCCGCGAGGTCAACGAGACGATCGGCCGCTGGGGCCAGTGGGTCAACAACCAGCTCGGCGTCGGCGACGATGACGCCGGTGATCTGGACCGGACGGTCGAGCGCGAACTCGAAGACGGTGGTGAGGGCTCGCGGCGCTGGAAGGGAAGTCAGTCCGGAGTCGAAGCGACCATCGACACGCGCCGCATCGAGGGCGAGAAGAGCAGTGAGACGCGCAACGTGAGGCGCGGCGTCGTGATTCCGTCGGACCTCCTCGAGAGGGAGGGGGTCTACGTGACGCGGGGTCGCACCAACGTTCGGTTCGGTCCCGGAACCCGCCACGACGTGGCGCAGACCCTTCCGGCGGGTCATCGGGTGAAGGTCGTCGCCGAGACGCGCTCCGGCTGGTACATGCTGGAAACGGGCGACACCGTGATCGGCTTCATCTTCGGCCGGCTGCTCGATTCGGCCCCGGTGAGCGTTCCGTATGGCGGAGCCGCCGATTCCCCGACTCCCAAACCGGCGTTGCCCTATGGCGGGTCGGCCGAAGACACCGGAGCGCAGGAAAGACCGGCACTACCGTATGGCCCGGGCGGTAAGGATGAACCGGCCGTGCCACTGGAGCAGGGTGCTGCCGAGCCGACGCGGATCGAGGTCGAGCGCCAGTGCCGCGAGATCAGCATCACGCTCGACGACGGTCGTTCACAGACGCACACCGTTTGCCGCGATGCGGACGGCCGATGGCGCCGCCCGGACCGCTGAGCACCCCGGCAGGGTTCAGTTCACCTTGCTGAACTGGTGCTGATCGTTGCCGAACGAGATGAGCAGGATGGTCTTGCCCGCGTTGTCCTCGTCCACGCTGAGCGGTAGCAGGATCTTGCGGCCCTGGGTCTTGCTCTCGAGCGCCAGCACCTGGCGGCCCCTGTCCTCATCCACCTTCCAGCTTCCCGAGTCCGCCTGGGTCAGCCGGCCGCCGACGTCCGACGACAGCGTGAATTCTAGGCCGCCCTGGGCGCGCCGGAAATCGAAGACCCAGGCCTGACCATTGCGTACGGGACCGCGCCAGCGCCCCACGAGACTGACGGTATCCTCTTTCTTCGGCTCCTGACCATTCTTGGCTTCGCGGCGCGCCGCCCGGTCCTTGAGGTGCAGCGCCGTGAGCACGGTTCTGGAAAGTCCGAGCTTCTGCCGCTGCTCGTTCAGCCATTTGACCCGTGCTTCGTTGGGGCTGCCGCTGCTCGTCACGCCGCCGGGAACCGCGAATCCCAGCGAGGCCTCGTCATCGAGGATCATCGATGCCGTCATGCGGGCATCGTAGACGCTGCGAACGTCCATGTAGACGATGTCGTCCAGAGAGAGCTTCTGGGGCTTCAGTTTTTCCAGTTCGTCGTTCACCCGCTTGCGCAGTTCGGAGGAGTCCTCGCGGGCCACGCGGGCGGCGGCGAGCAGGT
>JAUIAI010000582.1 GCA_030425615.1 Gammaproteobacteria bacterium | reverse complement strand
AAGCTGAGTGCGGCCCGTCTGGCGGCGGACGTCATGGGCGTTCCCACCATTCTGCTGGCCCGCACGGATGCCGAGGCGGCCGATCTGGTCACCTCGGACGTGGACGACTACGACAAGCCCTTCCTCACCGGCGAGCGCACTGTCGAAGGCTTCTACCGTTCCAAGAACGGCATCGACCAGGCGATCTCGCGCGGTCTGGCCTACGCGCCTTATGCCGACCTGATCTGGTGCGAGACCGGCACGCCGGATCTGGAGTTCGCGCGCAAGTTCGCCGAGGCGATCCACAAGCAGTTCCCGGGCAAGATGCTGTCGTACAACTGCTCGCCGTCGTTCAACTGGAAGAAGAACATCGACGACGCCACGATCGCGAAGTTCCAGCGCGAACTCGGCGCCATGGGCTACAAGTTCCAGTTCATCACGCTGGCCGGCTTCCACGCGCTGAACTACGGCATGTTCGATCTGGCCTACGGCTACGCCCGCAACCAGATGACGGCGTTCGTCGAGCTGCAGGAGAAGGAGTTCGCGGCTGCCGAGCGTGGCTTCACCGCGGTCAAGCACCAGCGCGAGGTCGGTACCGGCTACTTCGACGCGGTGACCACCACGATCGAGCGCGAGGCCTCGACGGCCGCGCTCAAGGGCTCGACCGAGGAAGGTCAGTTCTACGGTGACGGTAAGAAGGCGGCCTGACGGATCGCCATCTGCCCGGTTCCCCGGAACCGGGCCCCTCGGGACGGCCGGCGCTTCATGTCGGCCGTCTTGTTTTGCACCGTGCCGTACCCGGGGGGTCGGTTAGAATCCACTCCACCGGGGCGTCGCGCGTCGTCCCACCCCAATGGAGGAAGACAGCATGAAATTCGTGAAGAGCGTGCTCGCCACCGCGATGGTCGCCGGCACGATCGCCAGCGCCCCGAGCGCCCACGCGGCGACCGAACTCATCATCTCGAGCTGGGCGCCGCCCACGCACGGCATGAACGCCATCATGTGGCCGCAGTTCATCGAGATGCTGGAGAAGGCCACCGAGGGCCGGGTCACCGCCCAGATCAAGTACAACATCGGCTCGCCTCCGGCCCAGCTCGACATGGTGCAGGACGGTGCGGCCGACTTCAGCTGGATCTTCCACGGCTACACGCCGGGTCGTTTCGAGACCACGAAACTGATCGAGTTGCCGGGTTACAGCGGCAGTGCCGAAGCGGCATCGGTTGCCCACTGGCGTGTTTTCAACAAGTATCTCTCGAAGGCCGACGAGCACCGCGGCGTGCGGGTGGTCTCTCTGATGACCCACGGGCCGGGCGTTCTGCACTCTGCCACCTATGTCAACTCGCTGGCCCAGATCAACGGCATGAAGCTGCGTCTCGGGGGCGGTGTGTCCGGTGACGTGGGTGCCGCGCTCGGCGCCACCGGAATCCGCGTGCCGGCGCCGAAGGTCTACGAGACGCTGGCGTCGAACGCGGCCGACGGCGTGATGATGCCGTGGGAAGGCAAGAAGTCCTTCAAGCTCACGGAAGTGGCCCAGCACACCTACGAGATCCCGGGCGGCTTCTATCGCGGCTCCTTCGCCATCATCATGAACGAAGACCGCTTCCGCTCGCTTTCCAAGAAGGATCAGGCCGCGCTCGGCGATCCGGCCTTTGGTGAGGCCGTGGCCAAGATGGCAGGCGCCATGTGGGATCAGATCGACGCCGCGGGCCGGAAGGCCAGCGCCGAGACCGACGGCAACACGGCCACCATGGCGAGCGAGGCCGACGTCAAGGCCTACGCTGAGCTGACCCAGCCGATCGTCGACAAGGTCATCGCCGGTGCGACGAAGGCCGGGGCCGACGGTCAGGCCGCGTTCGAGATGATCAAGAACGAGATGAAGAACTACAAGTAATCCCGTTCCACCAGGGCCGGGCGTCAGCTGCCGTGCGCAGCCGGCGTCCCGGTGGCCGGCTTCGTCGCCGGCCACGGAGTCAGACCGCTGCGGTCCACCGGATGCCGGACGGGGACCGCATTGCTTTTTTTGCCGAGATAGCGCCTTCCCACCATGGATGCCAATCAACCCGCTCCTTCCAGCGGCAGCCTCTGGGAGCGACTGCCCGTCTGGCTCGCGGCGGTCACACTGTTCGCGCTGATGGTCATGACGTTCTTCGACGTCATCCTGCGCTCCGTGGCGAACAATCCCATCGAGTCCGCGACCGAACTCACCCGGCTGGCCATGGCCATCATCGTTTTCTCGTGTCTGCCCGTGGTGTCGTGGCGCGACGGGCACATCGTGGTCGATCTGTTCGACCGCTTCTTCACACCGATGGTCGCGCGGATCCGTGACTCGCTGCTCGATCTCGTCTGCGGCGGGCTGCTGATCCTGCCGGGCTGGCGCGTCATCGAGCTCGCCGAACGGTCACGTTCCTACGGTGACCTGACCGAGTATCTGCGGATACCCCAGTTCTACATCGGCTGGTTCATCGGCATCAGCGTGCTGGTGACGGCCGTGGTCCTGCTTGTGCGGGCCGTCGTGCGGATCGTCTGGCCCAGCCGCGTGCCGCTGTCCGCCAATGGCTGAGCGCCCGGCCGCTCGCAACGGAATTCCGGAACCCACATGACTGAAGCGCTCATCGGATTCGCCGCCGTACTCGTTCTCGTGTTCCTGCGGATGCCCATCGCGTTCGCGATGGGCATCGTGGGCGTGGTCGGCTACATGATCGAGACCAACTACCGTGCCTCGATCTCGATGGCGGGAAGGCTGGTCATCGACACCGCGCAGGACTATGGTCTCTCGGTGGTACCGCTGTTCATTCTGATGGGCCTGTTCGCGAACCGGGGCGGGCTGTCCAAGGAGCTCTACCGGGCCTCCTACGTCTTCCTGGGCCACCTGAGGGGCGGGTTGTCGATGGCGACGATCGTCGCCTGCGCCGGCTTCTCGGCGATCAGCGGGTCTTCTCTGGCGACGGCCGCCACGATGTCCAAGGTGGCCATGCCCGAGATGCGCAGGTTCGGCTACAGCGACAAGCTGTCCACCGCGTCGATCGCCGCCGGCGGCACGCTGGGCATCCTCATTCCGCCCAGCGTGATCCTCGTCATCTATGGTCTGTTGACCGAGACCAGCATCGGCAAGCTGTTCATCGCCGGCATTGTGCCGGGCCTGATCGGCGTGATCTTCTATCTGCTTGCCGTCGCCTGGACCGTGACCCGGAATCCGCAGGAGGGGCCCGCTGGCGAGCGTTCCACCTGGAGCGA
>JAUIAI010000581.1 GCA_030425615.1 Gammaproteobacteria bacterium | reverse complement strand
CTCGGCGCGCTGGCCGGCGAGGCGGACCCCGAGCGCAAGCGCAAGATCATCGGGCGGCTGTTCGTCGATGTCTTCCAGGAAGAGGCGGAGAAGATCGAGGATGCCGCCTGGCTGGCCCAGGGCACCATCTATCCCGACGTCATCGAGTCCGCCGGCGCCAAGACCGGCAAGGCCAAGGTGATCAAGTCCCACCACAACGTCGGCGGCCTGCCGGAAACGCTGCGCCTGAAGCTGCTCGAACCGTTGAACGAGCTGTTCAAGGACGAGGTGCGCCGCATCGGTGCCGAGCTCGGCCTGCCCGCGGTGATGATCAACCGCCATCCCTTCCCCGGCCCCGGCCTCGGCGTGCGCATCCTCGGCGAGGTGAAGAAGTCCTATGCCGACATCCTGCGCAAGGCCGACGCCATCTTCCTCGACGAACTGCATCGCCACGACCTCTACGACCAGACCAGCCAGGCCTTCGCCGTGTTCCTGCCGGTGCGCTCGGTGGGCGTCATGGGGGACGGACGTACCTACGAGCACGTCGTCGCGTTGCGTGCGGTGCAGACGGTGGACTTCATGACCGCGCACTGGGCGCATCTGCCCCACGATCTCCTCGGTCGCGTTTCGAACCGAATCATCAACGAAGTCGCCGGCGTGAACCGGGTGGTGTACGACATTTCGGGCAAGCCGCCGGCGACCATCGAGTGGGAGTGATGGTCTGCCCGGCCGATACGACCTTGCTCGACCGTGCGATGATGCGCGTGGCCATGGACCAGGCCCGAAACGCGGCGCTTCTGGGCGAGGTACCGGTGGGCGCGGTCGTGGTGCATCAGGGGCGGGTACTGGCCACCGGCTACAACCACCCCATCGGGGAGCACGACCCGACGGCGCACGCGGAGATCCGCGCTCTGCGTGCGGCCGGGGCGTTGCTGGGCAACTACCGGTTGCCGGAATGCGAACTGTTCGTCACGCTCGAGCCCTGTGCGATGTGCGCCGGTGCCATGATGCACGCGCGCCTGAGGCGTGTGGTTTACGGGGCGCCGGACCCCAAGACCGGAGCCTGCGGCGGGGTCGTGGACCTCTTCGCGCAGACCGCTCTGAACCATCATACGGTCGTCGAAGGGGGGCTGTTGGCCGACGAATGCGGGACGTTGCTTCGCGAGTTCTTCGCGGCGCGGCGGCGGCTGCGGTGACCTCTCCGGCTATTGAGCTGCGCTCGGTCCGCTATGCCTGGCCGGGTTCGGACACTCCCGTGATCGACGTCGATCACTGGGTGGTCGGGCGGGGAGAGCGCGTGTTCGTTCATGGTCCGAGCGGAGCGGGAAAGAGCACGCTGCTGGGTCTCATCGCGGGGGTCCTCGTCGCACCCGGTGTCGAGGTTCTGGGAACCGCGCCCTCCGGCCTTCGTCCGGCCGCGCGGGACCGCTTCCGGGTCGATCACCTCGGCCTGGTCTTCCAGCAGTTCAACCTCATCGGCTATCTGACGGTCGCTGACAACATCCTGCTTCCGTGCAGGTTCTCGAAAAAGCGCCGTGACGCGGCCATCGCGGCGCACGGGAGTGCCGAGGGGGCGGTCAGCGACCTGATGCGCGCCCTGGATCTCGACCCGGATCTCGCGGGCCGTTCGGCACTGCGCCTCTCGATCGGACAGCAGCAGCGGGTCGCCCTGGCGCGCGCGCTGATCGGTGGGCCGGAACTCCTGCTCGCGGATGAACCGACGTCCGCGCTCGACGGCGAACGCCGTGATGCGTTCGTCGACTTTGCGCTGGCCCGATGTGCCGAACTCGGATCCACCCTGCTGTTCGTCAGCCATGACGAGCGGCTGGCCGCACGCTTCGACCGCCGGGAGTCGATTCTCGCGCTGAGGCCCGCCCGGAGCGCCGCATGAGGGGGGCGGCAGGGGGGCTCTTCCCACTGGTCTGGCGCGGCGCCTGGCATCGGCGCGGCACGCTCGGTCTGACGGCGCTCGCGATCGCTCTCGCCGTGACCCTGCTGCTTGCCACGGAACGCCTGCGCGCGGGTGCGGAGGCCGGATTCCGGCAGGCGGCAAGCGGAGTGGATCTCGTCGTCGGAGCGCCCGGCCACCCGGTTGAGCTGCTGCTCAAGGCGGTGTTCCGGCTCGGCGGGGGCGCGAAGCCCGTCGATCCGGAGATCCTCTCGAGGCTTCGAGCGTTGCCGGGCGTCCAGTGGGCGGTTCCCCTGGCCCTGGGTGACAGCCATCGGGGCTATCCGGTCGTAGCCACCGAGGCGGGCTACTTCACCCACTGGCGGCTTCGGGAGCGCACCGGTCTGACGTTCGAGGACGGGCGTGCGTTCGGCACGGCACGCGAGGTCGTGCTCGGTGGCGAGGTCGCGTCGGCGCTCGGATATCGGGTGGGAGACGAACTCGTGCTCGCTCACGGCGACGGACAGGGGCCGGCCGCCCACCATGACGATCACCCGTTCGTGGTCTCGGGCATCCTGAGTCGGACGGGAACCCCCGTGGACCGCTCGCTGCACATCGATCTGGCCGCTTTCGGGACGATGCATTCCTCCTGGGTGGGAGGCCTGCGATTGCCGCCTTCGCTCCCGGTGGGGGCTTCCACCGGACGGCCCGGCCCGTCCGAAGCGGACTCCTCTTCCATGCCGCTCCCGCGTCTCGATGCGGTCCTGGTCGGCCTGCACGCGCGGGGGCAGGTCTTCGCGGTCAAGAGCTGGATCGACGACTACAGTGACGAGCCGTTGATGGCGGTACTGCCCGGTGTCGCCCTGGACCAGCTGGCCGGCTTCATGGATGCCGGTCAGGGTGTGCTGAGGGCGGTTTCGTCGCTGGTGGTGGTGCTGGGGCTGGCCGGACTCGTGGCGGTCGTGCTGACGAGTCTGCGGGAACGACGACGGGAACTCGCGATCCTGCGCGCCAATGGCGCTTCGCCGGGGCAGATCGCGATCCTCCTGTGCCTCGAGGGTGCGCTGGTCACCGCGGTCGGCGCGCTACTCGGTTTCGTGGTCACCGGTCTGGTATCCGCCTGGGCGGGTCCATGGATCGAGACCCGCTACGGGCTCGTGCTCGATGCAGCGTGGTTCGAGGCGGCCGATGCCTGGCGCCTGCTGGCAGTCGTCGTCGGCGGTGCGCTCGTGAGTCTGCTGCCGGCCTGGCGTGCCTATCGCCAATCCCTGGCGGACGGTCTCACGCCGGAGGTATGAGGGCGTTGCATCCGGCCTTCGGGCTCGTCAACGTCGAATGTTCTCGCCGATGACGAGCCC
>JAUIAI010000580.1 GCA_030425615.1 Gammaproteobacteria bacterium | reverse complement strand
CATCGGAATCATCGCGCTGACCCTGTTCGTCGGCTGGCACCTCGTGCGCGCGCTCGTCCAGGCGTGGCTGTTCAACCTGACCTGGCGCCACACGCGTTCCGGGAACCTGCGCTGCCGGGCGGATCTTTCGATCCTGTCGCTCTTCCTGGTGCGGCTCACGAACAGCCTCATGCTGCTCGTCACGCTCGGGCTCTACACGCCCTTCGCCGAAGTCCGATTAGCACGTCTGTTGCGTTCCTCGCTCACGGTGCTGACGCGCGCCGATCTCGACGAACTCGTGGACACCGCCGCACGCGAGCGCCTGTCGGCCGCCTCGGATGCGGCCGCCGACATCTTCGACATGGACATCGGCCTGTGAGCACGACACCGCCGGCGCCGCTCGAGGTCGACTGGTTCGACGGCCGCAGTGCGCGTCCGAGGCCTGCCCTTGCCTTCATCGAAGCGGACGCACTCGTCGTCGAGGATCGCGCCACCGGTGAGCGGCAACACCATCCGCTGGCCTCGGTGCGCTGGCCACAGCCCGACCGTCACGGTGCCCGGATCCTGACCCTGCCGGACGGGGGCAGTCTGCATTGCCGCGAACCGGGCGCATGGACGGTTCTCGCGCGCCGGGCGGGCGTACGCGCTTCGTTCAGCGAGCGCCTTCGCCAGGACGTCTTCGGCGCCCTGCTTGCGCTGCTGCTCGTCGTGGCGGCGGGATTCGGTCTCTGGCGGTTCGGACTGCCGCTCGCGGTCGACGCCACGCTGGCCGTCGTGCCGGCCGCCGTCGACGAACAGGTCGGCCGCGCGGCGCTGGCATCCGTCGACGAGCAGTGGCTGGGCCCGAGCCGGCTGCCGGAAGCGACCCGCCTCCGGCTGAGCCGCGCCTTCGAGGACATGCGCCAGACGGCCGCCGTTCCGCTCGTGCCCGCCGAGTTGCTTTTCCGCTCGAGCGAGATCGGTCCGAACGCGTTCGCCCTGCCCGGCGGGACCATGGTCCTCACCGACGAACTGGTTCGACTGGCCGATGGCGACGAAACCATGATCCTCGGGGTGCTCGCCCATGAATACGGACATGTTCTCGAACGCCACGGGATGCGCCTGCTTCTGCAGTCGCTCTTCATGGCCGCGGTCATCGGGCTGGCCACGGGTGACGTCGGAGGACTGGTCGGCGGCGCTCCGCTGCTCATGAGCCAGCTCGCCTACTCGCGCGAGCACGAACGTCGTGCCGACGAGGTCTCGATCAGGATGTTGCAGGCCAGTGGACGCTCGCCGGCGGCGATGGCGGAGATGTTCGCCCGGCTGGCAGGAACCGCGGGAGAAACGGACGGCGGGCCCGCCGGCGTCCTCTTCTCCACGCATCCGCCCACCGCTGACCGCATCGCGCGCTTCGAAGCCGCGGCACGGTACTGAAGCCGGTCGTCAGCGCGCGTCCAGCTGCGGCGGTGCCCCCCGGCCGGTCAGGTGCCGCAGGACCTGCAGCGTGCCGACCACGGTCACCGCACCGGCCACGTCCGCGAACCAGTCCATCACGCTGGGGTCGCGCCCCGGCGTGACCGACTGGACGAGTTCGTCCATCACGCCGATGCCCGAAGCGAGCAGCACGGCGAGCCAGAGGGCGGCGCCCCGTCCGCCCAGGGCGATCCAGAACAGCCCGGCCAGCGAACCGTAATAGACGAAATGAACGAGCTTGTCCGAGTTGCCCGGCAGCCAGCCGCGACCGGCCGACAGGATTCCGAGCACGAACAGCAGCACGAGCAGCGTGAGGGCGGCCAGACCCGCGACGAGACGCATGGACTGCGACGGTCTGACGATCGCCCGCACGAGACGCATCATTGCGACCGCGGAACGTGAATCATCGGCCGGGCACCGGTTCGAACGCTGGCCAGGACAGATCCTTCTCCGACACCACGGTCGGTTCGATCGGCCAGGCGATGCCCAGAGCAGGATCGTCGTACCGGATCCCCCGCTCGGCGCCCGGCGTGTAGAACTCGCTGACGAGATAGAACATCTCGCAGTTGTCCTCGAGAGTCAGGTATCCGTGAGCGAACAGAGGCGGCACGTAGAGCGCATGACCGTTCCGGGCCGACAGCTCGACCCCGAAGGATCGGAGATACGTGGGCGAGTCCGGTCGCAGATCCACCAGCAGGTCGTACACCCGGCCACGTACGCAGCGCATCAGTTTGGCCTCGGCCGCAGGCGGCACCTGATAGTGCAGACCGCGAAGCGTTCCGCGCGAACGGGTGGACGCGAGGTTGGCCTGGACAACGGGCATCCGGATCCCGTGCGCCTCGAATTCGTCGGTGCAGAACGCGCGCGCGAACCAGCCGCGATCATCCTCGCGGGGCTCGAGCTCGAGCACCCAGGCGCCGGCGATCGGCGTTTCGATGAACTTCAAGATTCCTCCTGGTTTCGGGTCCGCCCGGCATCCCGCCGGGCGGTCCGGACTCAGAGCCCGATCCCTTCGTACTGTGGCACGGAATCCTTGGCGATCATCCGACGGCCGTCCACGACCAGCGGATTCGCGCCACTGGCACGAAGCATCGCGGGCACCTCGGCGAACTCCGGCCAACGGGTGACCAGCACCACCACGTCCGCGCCGTCGATGCACTCGGCGATGTTCGCCGCGTATTCGATGCCCTCGGTACCCAGCTCGGCCTTGCCCGTTTCGATGGCGATCGGGTCGAACGCACTGACTCGCGCGCTGCGCCGACGCAGGGCGTTGATCAAAGTCAGGGCAGGCGACTCACGGACGTCGTCGGTCCCGGGTTTGAACGCGATGCCCAGCACGGCCACCTTGCGTCCTGCCAGATCGTCGAAGTGCCTGTCGATGAGTCCGAGCAGTCGGTTGGGCTGATCGTGGTTGATGTCGATGACCGATCGCAGCAACTGCATCGAGGAATGCTTGCGCTCTCCGTACTCGATCAGCGCCTTGACGTCCTTGGGGAAGCAGCTGCCGCCGAAGCCGCAGCCCGCCTCGACATAGGTCGTCATCGCGGGCTTGATGCGGCTGCCGTCACCGAGGATCGGTGAGAAACGCTTGTCCAGGCACACGCCGCGCAGCACGTCCACGACATCGACGTTGCCCACCGCGGCACAGAGGTTGCCGATCTCGTTGGAGAACGAGATGAGCGTGGCCAGCAGCGAGTTCGCCGCGTACTTGATCATTTCCGCGGTGCGCGGCGAGGTGCGAACCTTCTCGGCGTCCTGGAAACAGTCGTAGAGAGAGTCCAGCGCATCGATCGTACG
>JAUIAI010000002.1 GCA_030425615.1 Gammaproteobacteria bacterium | reverse complement strand
TTGATCACGAATGATGTATAAGGTCGCGACATCCTTGTCTGGCTTCAAATCCCTAGCTTCGGATTGCTTTGCTGGGGTTGAAAGAACAACCTGTGCGCACGATGAGATCAGGAAACACAGTGCAATCAGAAGGTGTTTTACATCTATTCTGGTGGCCAGGTTAATCATTATTGATCAGAAACCGTTGTATAATTTTTGTCGAGCTTGGGCAGAAGACAGCTTTTTCGCGAAATCACTCGGGATTTTTTTCAGCGGCCACGTCGGTGCTAGTTGTCAATGGGACGTGGCACGGTTGGATGCAGAAGAAATCTAAGCGATGCTTGGGAAAATACCTTATCATTCCTTCAAGAAGATGGGGTTTGTGGTGCGCACGCACAATGCATAATTTATATGTGACTGTTGGTGAAAGCTCTTACTGCATCCCAAGCCTCATTCCCATCGTCGCTCGTGTAGATCGTGGTCGTTTGCAGACTTGCGTGCCCGAGTAGTGTCTGCACGACGTTGATCTTTACGCCTCCCGAGATGGCGTGTCGCCCGAACGTGTGGCGCAGCCAGTGTGTCGAGGCTTGAGCGAATACCTCGGCATCGCGACCATGGCCACGTTTTCTCAGGAGCGCTTCGCCCCGCTCGAACGCGGCCCGAACGATTTGGTAGATCCGCTTTGTCGACAAGGGCTCCTGTCGTGGGTCGAGCAGGTTACCGTCCCAATCAGTCAATGACGGCGTGGGTTCGGTATTCGTGTCGTTGATGTCGGGTGTTGTTGGCCGAGGTGCGCTGCGGAGTTTTCCGAATAGTGGTACCCCTCGCAGCCACGCGAGGTCCTCCTTGCCTTTCGCTGCCAGTTCCTGACATTCGACCCACGATGGGAGTCCCCGAGCGGCGAGGTAGGCATTCAAGTGGTCTTCGACTTTTGGAATGACAGGAACGGTCCGAATCTTGTTGCCTTTGCCACGCACGCGCAGGACAACGCGGCGCGCGAATGTCCAATCTCGGCGTGGTGAATCATCGGTGCTTTCACTGCCATCCCCCACTCCATCTCTCTCACTAACGAGCGCATCCAGGTGGCCTATTCGCGCACTCGCTAGTTCTGATAGTCGCATCCCAGTGGTGTAGGCCAACAGGCAGACTAGACGCATGCGTTGGTGTTCTTCGTGAGAGCCGAGGGCGTCAAGGACCGAGCGCATCACGCTCCATTGCGCAGAAGTTAGCCAGCGACCCGTTTCGGGGGCCAGTCGATCCGGATCGCCTTCGGCTGCGGCGTTGATCGTGCGTCGGCGCGGGAGTCCACGCCAGATGTTGCGCACGAGGTAGTGCTGTTGGACCAGCCAGTCGAACAAGGCGGTGAGTACCGTCACGGCGTAGGCCACGCTGCGCCCGGACAGCGGCCCTCGAAAGGGTCGCCAGGCTGGCGAGAGCCGGATGGCGCCGCGCCGACTCACCCAACGATCAGCCGGTTGTGGGTTGGATAGAAACTCCCGATACGCTGTTGCATCCTCGGTTGTTAGCGACGACATCGGTACACCGCGTTCAAAGACCCCCCAAAGCACCAGCCGCTCGGCCTCACGCCGATAGGCGCGTGCCGTTTGGGGGCTCCCTGTCCCAACAGCGGCCAACCAGGCCTCGATCGCTTCGACATCATTGTCGGCGCGTAGTGCCTGGGCGCTTTCGATTCGGTTCGTACCTTGGCCGCCATCCAGATACGCCGGAACGACCAAGCGTTCCAGTGGCGCGATTTGGGTCAAGAGTGGCTGGCGTTCAGGTCGTCGAACCAGTGCGCCCGATTGTGAGTCGGTCCGGGCTGATTTGGCAGATGTGACCCCCAGGACCTGTGGCTGGGTTCGCGGCGGCAGAGCCGCTCGCTGCGCGCGTGCGGCGATCAACTCAGCGCGCGTCATCTGCATCGCCGGGTCGATGAGAACGTTCAGCGCCTGGCTGTTGCGTTCGATCCAGTCGACGATCGTTTGAGCGCCCACGGCGCCCAACTTGGGCACGACCGAGTGCCAAAGGTGGCCGCGCTGCGCAATCCAGTCGGCCAGTTTTCCGAGGGTATCCAGGCCGACGGCCTCGATGCGCTTGGCGAGCTTAGGTTCGAACCAGGCCGAGGGAGGATCTTGGCGCGTCGGAGGTTGGACCAGCACGTGCTCGAGCGTGTCGAGGGCTCGCTTCTGTCGTTCACGAAGGCGCGCGATGCGCGAGCGCCGGCGATCGGCCGCGGTGGGCGGATAGCGCTCGCGGAACATCTCGAGTAGCTCGGCTTCGGTGTAGAAGTCGCCAAACTCATCGCGAAACTCCTCAATCGACGGCGCCGGTTCGGTCTTGGTGGGTGACCCGGTGGGTAGTTGGACGATATCCAAGGCCAGTGCCCTGGCGTCCCCCCAGGCGTGGGCGCGCTTGGCGGCGGCCAACAGCTCGGTGCGCAGCCAGCGCAGCTCGCGCTTGACCAGGCGCAGGTCCATGCCTGGACCCAGGCAGCGCCGGGCGGAGTCTTCCAGCGGTAGCCCAAGAATGACCGAGCGCAGAAACGCGAACTGGCCTGCGCTGATCCGGCGCGAGCCTGGGGTTCGTGCTTTGGGCTGTGTGGCCTCGGGTCTTTCGATCATGCGAGCGCTTCGAGCCGCCCGGATTCAGGTTCTGGATCGGGAGGCGCCCTCCCCTTTCGCGTTAGTTGGCGAACACTGCGGCTTCGCGCGCCTGCGCCAGGCGCTCGGTCATCTGGCCGAAAAGACGCTCGATCGCCTCGAGATCGGCTGTCCCTTCCTCGAGGAGCGTGCGGTGCTCGTCGAAGAGGCGCGCTTGCCAGCGGCTCGAGGCGTTCGGGGCCCGCAACGCCGTCCAGGTGTGGCTGACGGTCCGCGGATCGTCCCCCGTGAGACCGCCCAGGGCCAGCGGGCCGAGTTCGGGGTCGATGTAGGCGATTTGGAGGGTGTGTGGCCCGTGGATCATCGCGTTTGCCTCGATGGTTTGGAAGTTGAGGTCTGATAACTATTATTATCGGAACTAAAAAAATGGCTGTCAATTCAGGCGTTAGAAAGTGAGCCTAGAAATTTTGGTGTGTTTTCAAAGGCTTCCGACGCATCGCGATGGCAGGAGGGCGGCGAAAGCAGGCGATGCGAGTAGCAGCGTCGTTGATCGTCGGATGGTCAAGGGAGCTTGCTTGTTGGTTGCTGTCCAGTGGTGGCCTGGATGCGGTTTCCGTGCTTTGGGGCTGGTCCCTGAATCGCCTCCGTCTTCACACAGAGTGGTTGAGCGGAGCAACGGGTATATGCCGAAGCGAGCCTTTCATGCCCATCGACATCGACCAGGGTTGTCGAGGCGTCGCTTGGTGGGTACTGAGATGCCCTGAAGCGAGCCCGATCACGACTGCCCTGCCCCGTCGTCTGGTGGGCGCACGGATGGTGAGGCGGGATGCCAATGGGATGTTTGCGGGTCGGCCGCACCCGCCTTGAGAGTTTGGAAAGCTAAGAAATTGGGAAAATCAGAAAGCAAGACCTTAGGGATGGCGGTGGCCATGTCGATTGAGGAAAAGAGCCCTTGAGGGTCTAAGAACCTTGGTTCTGCTGGTCTTGTGTGACTAAGATCTTGGGATCTTCAATAATTGGGACCATAATTTCCCAACAACTGATGATCATGAGATCTAGAGATCCGCAGATCATGGATGCATAGGAACTAAGGAAAGCAGGTTCCCAAATCTCCAGGATCTGTTGTTTCTAGGTTTCCAACTCCCATAGAACTTGGGCGATCAAGGTACTCTAAACTTCAGAAATCAGTTTCCTAAGTTTTTGGGGTCTTAGTGAAGATTGCCATCTATAGCTCGAAGGGGTCGGCAGGTAAGACGCCGATTGCGACGAACATCGTCCTGGACCGCGACTACGCCGTTGGAACGAATGAACCGTTCCAGCTCTACGACACTTTCATCCCGGACGAGCGGGTGCTGCCGGTCGCCATGGATGAGCCGTTCCCGGAAATCCCAGACGACGTGGACATCGTGTTCGACCTGGCGGGCTCCATGTCGGCCAGCGCGGTGTCGATCGTTTCGGCCATCAAACAGGCCGACTTGGTCATCGTCCCATGTTGGAACAACGTACATGCCTTAACCGGCATGATCGGCACATTGAACGAGGTGCGGCGTTTCAACCAGAACATCCTGGTCATCGCCACAAAGCTTCAGAAGCGCAGGGTGGGGCGAGGCTACGAACAGTTCGCTCAGTGGAAAGACAGCGTTGACTGCCAGAACATCATGGACACGCTCAAGTCCAGCGGGTTCTCGAACATTCCAGTGTTACCGCTGAAGTTCTCGACCGTTTTCGACACGATCACCGAGAAAGAGCAGTCCATCCGCCAGCTCATGGAGAACGACCCGCTCGCCGCGCACACCTTTAAGGACGTGGCTGAGCAGTTCGACGCCATTTATCGGTACATCGACAGCAGAGGAAAGCATGCCAAGCAAGAACAACGTGTCGGCGCTTAAAGCGGGGCAGGGGAGAGCGATCCTCGAGTCCGTGGCCCAGCAACAGCCGCAGCAACCAATTGTTCAGGCACCTCGGCCGCGGAAGGTCGTCGCGCATCGGGTGAACAAGGGGTTTCAGGTTGAGGCGTCGCGCGCTGAAAAGTGGGACGCGCTGGTCGCCCACATGAAGCATCGTCCAGGGGCGGAAAAACGCACTGGGCCGCAGCTTATCGACGAGGCGATTGACTACTTGTATGAGCGATACATCAAAGGGTGAGCTCTTGCTGGCGCTCTTGGGGATGTTGATTTAACCCTCGCTCATAACAAGATAGGGTTCCTCTCAGGTGGTGGACCCTTCTCGGACCGGGGGGCTCCAGTCTTTAGGCCGAGTTGCCTCATAGCAGTTCCTCAGCTTCGCGCAATCGCGTCGCGGCCATCGGGAGTCCGCCGCGTTCGAATGCCTCGGCAAACTCCAAGGCACTCGCTTCGGGCTTCTGCCATCGAGCTCGCATACGTTTGAACGCTGTGAGCACCACGATCGGGTTTAGGTCCCATTGCGCTTCGATGAATGGGTCTGGGTGCAAGACCTCGACGCCCAGTGGTGCGGTGATTTCAATTGGAAAGTCGCGAAGGTTGGTTGTGATGATGCAGTCCGCGTGTCCGGCGATTGCCGCGGCGAGAACGTGCGTGTCATCCGGATCGGGGAGGGCGAGCGATGGGGCAATTGGTTGCCAAGCTGCCTCCTCGATCTCCCAATCAAATGCAGCCGCACGCATCTGGTCTCGGCGAGTCCCGAGCCTGCCTTGCAGATCCGGGCGTCGCGCGGTCAGCGCCTGCATCCATTCGTCTTCGATGCGCCGGGTCCACTTGGCGGCAAAGAGGCCGGTCACGGTCAGGCTCATCATGGCGTCAGCCATAACCATCGGGTAGAGCACGCACGCGTCGAAAACCACTGTGTAGCGTGCATGGCCAGCCATATCAGTAGTCGAGCCCTAGCTCGCGCGCATTCTCGGCCATGCGATCGAGCGCGGCTTCCTGGTGCTTGCGCATGTGTTCTTGGTAGGTGAGTAGATCCTCGAAGGCAATGCGCCTGTGGGTGCCGACCATTCGATGGCGTAGCCGACCCGCTTCGATTTCCTTGATCAGGAAAGGCCGTGAGACGTTCAGGAACTGAGCGGCCTCGACCGTCGTGAACTCTCGCTTGGCCGGAATGATGCTCACCGAGCTTCCCTGGCTGAGCGCGCCGAGCAGCTCGCCGATGAGGCGCAGCGTCGCCGGCGGTATCGCGACCGAGGGCTCTTCCCCGGTGTCAGTTTTCAGGAGGATGGAGGCGGCTTTCGAGTGATCGAGGGACTCCATGATGCAGCGCTGGGCAGCGCGCGCCATTTCTTTGTCCCCCGCGCTCAATGGCGAACTCTCGTCAAGGTGCTTCTGAGCAAGCATGGATTCCCCCGTCTTGGGACGTGTGGTGGTGGCGGGTGTCGAGATGCTACGGTCTCAGAATTCTAAGTGCAATAAGTGCAACAAATGAAGTGGCCTATTTGGCTGCTGCCGTCCGATTGGTGGGCATGGACTCGATGGTCAGGCTCGCTAGCTCCGTCTTCGCCATCCGCGCCGATTTGGTGGGCGGCGCAGGCCTCGGGTCTTCGTCACGATCGTCGGCCCTGCAATGGCGGGGATCTCTGGACGTGCGGAGCTCATTGGATTACGATCATTATCATAATTACGATTATGATAATGATATGCGCAAGATCGTCACTCAAGATGCGGTCGACACGACGGCCGACGCCCTGGTCGCCGAGGGGCTCGAGCCTACGATCATCGCAATTCAGAACCGCATCGGCGGTGGGTCTTACTCGACGGTAAAGCGTCATCTCGACGATTGGGTGCGTCGGCGTGAGCAAGCTGCTGCCGAGGCATTGGAAGCACCGCCTGAGATCGCCGCTCGTGGCGCAGCGTTGGCGCGCTCGTTGTGGGTCATGGCGGCTCGTGATGCCGAGCGCACCGTTCAGGCGGTGCGCGAAGAGACCGAGGAGCAGGTCAGCGCGGCTCGTCGCGAACTTTCAGCGGCTCAATCCGAGATAGCCCGTCTTGAGAAAGTCGAGGCAGACCAACTCGAGGAGCTTGAGACGCATCAAGCGCGGATTCAATTGCTCGAGCGCGAGGCGGCCGCTGCGGAGGTCACGTCCAAACGCGTCGAAGCCCTCGAAAAGGCACTTGCCGAGGTTCGGGCGGAACTGAAGCGGTCGGAGAAAGATGCGCGTGACCAGTCTGTCGAAGCCGGTCGGCTTCAAGGAGAAGTAGAGTCTTTGAGGCGACAACTCGCCGAAATGATCGAGCAATTGGGTGGGCGCAAGAGCAGCGCTGAGGAATAGGTGTTCGATGCGCGCCTAGTCCCCTGTGGGTCGCGGACCCGATTCCGGCCCAGCCTCAAAAAGCCATACGTGCAATGGCCTCGATCTTTCGCCGACTATCGATGTGGACTCATCTGTAAGGTTAAACTGCGGTGAGAAGACTCATGACGCCTATGGACCGATTGCGCCGTATTGTTGCGATGCTCTTGATTTCCGCGATGTCGTTCGCGGCAATTTGGCATTCCCCTGCGAGTCATGCCATGGCAGGTAATGACGTCGATCGATCGCATGCGCATGGCGCGATGCCAATGCAATTAGCTGATTCGAGCAGCGCTAAGCAGTTTGAAGTGCGTTCAGGCCACATCATGGCGTCGTTCATCGATGATGACCCGGCACCAAGTCGCACCACAGATGCGACCTTGTCCAAATGCGGACAGTGTGCCCTGAGCTGCGGCGCTGTTTCGCTCCTCCCCCCAATTCACCTCAAATCTTCCTCTCCCAAACTCAGTTTCGGGTTCCGGCGGCCTAGTCCGAGCGCATTTCGGACCGTTCCAACGGACCGTCTCGAGAGACCGCCTAAGGTCGGCTGAGTCGTCTTCGCCGGAGCAGCGCAGTTTGTTGTTCCAGTGGCGTGCTCTTTTGCCATAGCGCTCCGAGCACGATCGCGACCTTCCCACATCCCATAGCTTGGCAACATGCCGTTGCCGCAGTTCGTGCTGCGGCTTTGGTCTGTCGTCGGCGCACGGAGATTTCAAGTGAAGAAAATTATGACCGCCATGGTCTGCGCGGGGTCTCTCGTATCGAGCCCGCTGTTTGCAGGGCCTTTGGATCCTGAGGCGAACGGGGCGCCGATGAACTATGCGTCGGCATTCGAAGGCTACAAAGCTGACGAGGATTTCGAACCATCAGGGTGGAAAGACGCCAATGACCGGGTTGGTGAGATCGGAGGGTGGCGGACGTACCTGCGCGAAGCGACGGAACCCGCGGCGTCTCCGAAAGGAGGCAAACCATGAGCATGAATTTCAACGGGAGCCTGCGTCGGCCCGCACTTGGAGCGGTGCTTGCGAGCGCGCTTCTGGCCGGCTGCGCGTCGCTCGATCAGGAGGCGGCCTTCCAGCCCGTTCAGTCGCTCGCTGGTGATCGGCTAGGGGTTGATCTGACTTGGGCGCGCACCGAGGCTGAACGAAGCGAGATTGAGAAGCGCGTCCAGACTCTGCTCGAAGAACCGCTCGGGATGGATCAAGCAGTCGAATTGGCGCTCTTGAACAATCGCGCCCTTCAAGCGGGTTTCGAAACGCTGGGTATTACCGAGGCCGAGCGTGTTCAGGCGGGCCGGCTGGGCAACCCGGGTTTCGCCTTTGGTCGGTCCAGGCGCGGCGATGAGCGTGAGATCGAGCGCGCCGTGCACTTTAACCTTGCGCGGCTCATCTTCCTGCCCACGATCAGCAAGCTCGAATCCAAGCGCCTGGCCGAAACGCAACGTGCCGTGGCTATGCAGGTGCTGGACTTGGCCGCACGTACGCGCAAAGCATGGATCGATGCGGTCGCGGCAGTCGAAGCCGCGAACTATTCGACCAAGGTCAAGCGGATGTCCGAAGTCAGCGGAGAGCTTGCCCGTCGTATGGCCAAGATCGGCAATTTCAGCAAACTGCAGCAAGCGCGAGAGCAAAGCTTCTATGCCGATGCCGCGGTGAGCGATGCGCGAGCGCGTCACCAGATGGTGGTCACTCGAGAGGCGCTGACTCGCCTGTTGGGCTTGTTTGGTGAGCAGCGCAACTTCCGTCTACCCGAGCGGCTACCGGATCTCCCGGATGAGCCGACGGAGCAGCCGGATGCGGTTCAGCAGGCGGTGGCGCAACGTCTCGATCTGGCCGCAGCGCGTCTGAATATCGAGCGCCTGGCCGACAACATCGGTGTCGTGCGCACCGGGCGATTCATCAGCGTTCTCGAAGTGGCGGCATTTCGCAACACGTCGAACCTGGAGCCCACGCAGACCGGCTGGGAGATCGATGTCGAGATCCCGATCTTCGACTGGGGTGATGCGAAGGTGGCGCGAGCCGAGGCGATGATGCGGCAAGCGGTCAATCGCGCAGCTCAGGCGGCCATCGACGCACGATCCGAAGTGAGCCAGGCCTATAGCGGATACCGGACCA
This sequence comes from Gammaproteobacteria bacterium, assembly GCA_030425615.1. Classification (GTDB taxonomy): domain Bacteria; phylum Pseudomonadota; class Gammaproteobacteria; order Burkholderiales; family Burkholderiaceae_E; genus JAUIAI01. Next base: position 13,075 of record JAUIAI010000002.1, on the reverse strand, counting down.
CATTCGACATCGCCCGTCACTATCGCGATGAGATCGTGCCGCTGCGCAAGCGCATCTCGGAAGAGAACATCTATCGCTACAACGGAATGATCATTGGTGTTTTCGAGCTCTTGGCCGACAGCCGGGCGCAGATCACTGCAGTGGACGCGTATATCCGCGCTCTGCGCGATTTCTGGATCGCCAAGACTGACCTGGATGCCGCATTGATCGGTCGACCCAGTCTGTCGGCCATGAGTGCTGGTCCGGCCGCCGCCGCGGACGATGGCGGCGCGGCCCACTGAGCGTGAACACGACTTGTCGAGGATCCAAGATATGAACAAGCGACGTCAGTTGTTTCGAACGAGCGCGGCAATAGCCACGGCCGCGGCGGCCGGGGCCGTCAGCAGGGTGGCCATGGCGGCCTTGCCGGAGCCGGTCATTCAGCAAAGCGCAGATACGATGCCGCCGCTCGAGCCGAGCACGGGCCGGCCCTACAAGCCCGTGGTTACGCTCAATGGCTGGACCTTGCCGTGGCGCATGAAAAACGGGGTCAAGGAGTTTCATCTGGTGGCCGAACCCGTCGAACGAATGGTGGCCGAAGATTTCAAGGCACATCTTTGGGGCTACAACGGCCAGAGCCCGGGCCCAACCATCGAAGTGGTCGAGGGCGACAGGGTGAGGATTTTCGTGACCAATCGTTTGCCTGAACACACGAGCGTTCACTGGCATGGTCAGCGTTTGCCCAGCGGCATGGATGGCGTCACTGGCCTGACCCAGCCGGCAATACCGGCAGGAAAGACCTTCGTCTACGAGTTCGAGGCACGCCGCCCGGGGACTTTCATGTATCACCCGCACGGCGACGAGATGACCCAGATGGCCATGGGCATGATGGGCTTCTGGGTCACGCATCCCAAGGGCAAGCACAAGCTCATCGATGAGGTGGATCGCGATTTCTGCTTCCTGATGAACGCCTACGACGTGGAACCCGGCAGTGCCACGCCCAAGATCATGACGATGCTGGACTTCAATTTGTGGTCATGGAACAGTCGCATCTTTCCCGCCATCGACCCGCTCGTCGTGCGCAAGAACGACAAGGTGCGGATCCGCATGGGCAACCTGACAATGACCAACCACCCGATTCATCTGCACGGTCACGAATTCCTCGTCACCGGCACCGATGGCGGGCCCACACCAAAGAGCACGCGTCAGTACGAGGTCACGGAGGACATCGCGGTCGGGCAGATGCGTCAGATCGAGTTCCTGGCCGACGAGGAGGGTGATTGGGCGTTTCACTGCCACAAGAGCCATCACACGATGAATGCCATGGGACATGACGTGCCGACGATGATCGGCGTCGACCACACGGGCATCATGCGCAGCCTGCGCGACCTGGTGCCCGATTACATGGCCATGGGTGAGCGGGGCATGGCGGACATGACCGAGATGCCCATGCCGCTGCCGGAGAACACGACCCCCATGATGACCGGGCAAGGGCCGTTCGGATCGGTTGAGATGGGTGGCATGTTCAGCGTGGTCAAGGTGCGCAAGGATCAGCCGCATGGCGACTACTCGGATCCCGGTTGGTTCGAACATCCGCCCGGAACCATCGCCTACGAGTGGACTGGTGAAACGCCGAGCGCGCAGCAGTCGCCCAAGTTGTCGCAATCGGGGTCGATGCCACTCGCCGAAAAGCCAAAGCAGGCCATCGAGGTGCGGGCCAAAGCGCGCGGGTCCCGTCGTGGGCACCATGGCTGACTTGTTCTATTCAGAAGGTTCTTGGAGATAGAGACATGAAATTCGAAAGACTACTGTTGGCAACAGTGCTGGCGACCAGCACTGGGTTTGCCTTCGCACATGGCTCGAAGCCGCACGACAAGCCTGCGGCTGCAAGCGTCGAAGATGCCGAACAGATGGCATGGGGGATTCACGGTGCTGGAGTCACACCTGGCCGAACGATCGAGATTCGAATGTCGGACAAGATGCGCTTCTCTCCCGAGGCGATCGAAGTGAACGAGGGAGACGTGGTTCGGTTCGTCGTGCACAACGATGGAAAGTTGATGCATGAGTTCGTGCTTGGCACGCAGAAAAGCAACGATGAGCATGCCAAGCTGATGATGCGGTTTCCCAACATGGAGCATGACGAGCCGCACATGGCCCATGTCCAGGCCGGCGGCCAGGGAGAAATTCTTTGGCGGTTCAATCGGGCCGGAGACTTCCACTTCGCCTGTCTGATTGCCGGTCACTATCAGGCGGGCATGGTCGGCAAGATCAAGGTCAAGCCTCAGTGACGCCTTTCTCGGTGTTCGTCAACGACTCACGTTCTGGACATTCAAGCTTGCACATTCGATAAGGAGATTCACACATGAAAGCTGCAACCATTTTGTTTGCCGCGATGGCCCTCACTCTTTCCGGCCCGTCGTTTGCCGATGGCGACGGCCACAAACATGGCCACGCCGATTCAGCCGCTCACATGAATTCGGACATGATGGTCGACGGTGAGATCAAACGGATCAACAAGGCCGGGAAGAAACTCACCATCAAACACGGCCCGATCAAATCGATGGACATGCCAGGCATGACGATGGTGTTCGGTGTCGACGATCCGGCGATGCTGGAAGGCCTTGGCACGGGCGACAGAATCAAGTTCTCGGTACGCGAAGCCGGGGGGCAGATGATGATCGAGCAATTGCAGAAGCAATAGTCGGCTTGGCTTGAAGGGCGTTCGACGGGGCCGTGCTGCTGCAAGGTCGCGGCACGGCCCCGTCGAACTCGGTCGTCACTCGAGCAAGTTGATGTTTGTCGCTGAGGCGCATGTTCAGAGACGTTTGCGCCTGTGGATAAGAAGCGCCGTGCCAACCATGAGTATCGCCAGATAGTTCAGCACCATGAACCAGGGCGTGATCCAGGCGATGCCGTCAAAGCCGCGCTCGGTGAAGGGGTACAGCACGGGGGAGGCGTAGTAGTCCGCCGAATGTGTGAACACGTCGATCACGATGTGCGACCACCAGCCAAACAGGGGCAGCCAGAATATGCGCAACCATGCCCAAAGCAACAGCGTGGCTGCGGTGGCAATCACGGCGCTGTGAGCGATGCAGTGGATCGTGTGCGACCACCAATTGACTCCCTCAGGTAAGAGGGGCTCCTGACCCGGCATCGCGACGGCGAAGGCCTGGACCGCAGCCCAGCTGCCGCCGCTAATCCACCACGCGAGCACAGGAAGCATCTGGATCACATCGGGCATGGCAGCCAATACGATCGTGGCGGCTATGGTCGCTCGTTTGAGCGGGCGACGTTGCGCGATCCACGCGGTACCCAAACCAGCCCAGAGCGTGTGCGCCACGATATCCACTGTCGTTCGGCCCGTCTCAGACTTGTGCCGAGCGCAGCCGCAGTGCGTTGAGCACCACCGACAGCGATGAGGCGCTCATCGCGAACGCCGCGAACATTGGGCCAATCAGCAGCCCGAAGAACGGGTAGAGCACGCCGGCGGCGATCGGCACGCCGATGGCGTTGTAGATCAACGCGAAGAACAGGTTTTGGCGGATGTTGCGCATGGTGGCCGTGGCCAGCCGGCGCGCGCGCACGATACCGGTCAGGTCACCCTTGACCAGCGTGAAGCCTGCGCTCTCGATCGCGACATCGGCGCCTGTGCCCATGGCAATGCCGACATCGGCCTGCGCCAGCGCCGGCGCGTCGTTGACACCGTCGCCGGCCATCGCCACCTTGCGACCCTGGGCCTGCAGCTCCTGGATGATGCGCGCCTTATCCTGCGGCAGGACGTCGGCGCGGATTTCGTCGATGCCCAGGCGTGCGGCCACGGCCTTAGCCGTGCGCTCGTTGTCGCCCGTGGCCATGACGACATGGAATCCCAGTTCGTGCAGTGCGGCAATGGCTTCGGGCGTGCTCGTTTTCACGGGGTCGGCAACCGCTACCAACCCGGCGATGGAGCCGTCGAGCATCACGAACATCACGGTCTGGCCTTCGTCACGCGCGCCATCGGCTTTATCGGCCAGCGCCCGGGCGTCAAGACCGAGGTCTTGGACCAGTTTCAGGTTGCCAAGGGCAACGTCTTTGCCGTCCACGCGGCCCTTCACACCCTTGCCAGTGACGGCCTCGAAGTCTTGCGCCTCGGCCAGCTTGACTTCGCGCATCTGCGCGCCCCGGACGATCGCCTCGGCCAGCGGATGCTCCGACCCTTTCTCCAGCGTCGCGGCCAGTCGCAGTACCGTGGTTTCGTCGTAACCGGGCTCGGGCATCACGGCCACGAGTGTCGGCTTGCCTTCGGTCAATGTGCCCGTTTTGTCGACAATCAGCGTGTCGACTTTTTCAAAGCGCTCCAACGCCTCGGCATTCTTGATCAGCACGCCTATCTGAGCGCCGCGGCCGGTGGCGGTCATGATAGACATTGGCGTGGCCAGACCCAGCGCGCACGGGCAGGCGATGATCAACACCGCCACGGCCGACACGAGCGCGTAGGCGAGCGCTGGCGCCGGCCCCCAAATGGCCCAGGCGACAAAGGCCAGACCCGCCACGGCCATGACAGAAGGCACGAAGCGGCCAGCCACCATGTCGGCCCACTTCTGAATCGGCGCCCGGCTTTTCTGGGCGCTCGCCACCATGTCGACGATCTGCGCCAGCAGCGTGTCGGCCCCCACGCGTGTGGCCTTCATGACCAGGCTGCCGGTGCCATTGATCGTGGCGCCCGTGAGCTGGTCGCCGGCCACCTTTTCCACCGGCACAGGCTCGCCGCTGATCATGCTCTCGTCGATCGACGAGCGGCCTTCAACTACTGTGCCATCGACAGGAACTTTCTCGCCCGGTCGCACGCGCAGGCGGTCGCCGACCTGAACGCTCTCGAGCGGTATTTCTTCTTCAGTTCCGTCCGGCCGGATCACGTGCGCGGTCTTGGCAGCAAGGTCGAGCAAAGCTCAGATTGCCTTGCCTGTACCTTCGCGAGCGCGCAGCTCCATGACCTGACCGAGTAGCACCAGCGTGACGATCACCGCCGCCGCCTCGAAATACACGCCTACCGTTCCGGTCTGTGGATCACGGAAACCGACAGGGAAGATGCCTGGAGCGAGCAGCGCCACCACCGAATAGACATAGGCTGCGGCGATGCCCATGCCAATCAGGCTGAACATGTTCAGGTTCCAGGTGCGGAACGAGGTCCAGCCGCGTTCGAAGAACGGCCAGCCTGACCATAGGACAACCGGTGTGGCCAATCCGAATTCGACCCACATTGCCCTGTGCTCGCCGAAAAGATCACGCACCGCGGTGATGCCCAGGAACGGTGACATGGTCAGGACGAGAAGTGGAACCGTCAGAATGGCCGCGATCCACAGCCGGCGGGTGAAGTCGACCAGCTCGGGATTCGGGCCTTCTTCGTGCGCAGCGGCACCGGCCTCGATCTGCAGCCCCATGCCGCACAACGGGCAGGCGCCGGGCGTGGTCTGGCGGACTTCCGGGTGCATCGGGCAGGTGTAGACCGCGCCGGTCCAATCCGCAGGCACCTTGTCGTAAGTGCCTCCTGTGCCGGTTCGTGCTCGAGGCGATGCTGCCAGCCCTTGGTGTTCATGACCCGCGTGGTCGTGATGAGCGTGGCCGGAATGTCCGCGAGCGGCGTGGTCATCGGCCGATGCTTGGCCTTCGGGTACAAGGAACATGCCACAGGTCGGGCATTTGCCGGGAGTGTCCTGCTGGACCTCAGGGTGCATCGGGCAGGCGTAGGTCGTCGGGGCATCCTTCGCGGCGCCGTTCGCGTGGTTTTCGTGGTCGTGATGGCGGTGCTTGGACGTGCCCATCTCGTCACCTCTTCTGTGCGTCGCTTCGGCTGCCGTGACCGTGCCCGCCGTGCCCATGGAACAGGTGCATCAGCGGGCAGGCCAGTAGCAGAAGATAGACCCAGCTGCCGATGATGTGATTCCAGTGCTCGCGTAGCAAGTAGAAGCCACCAACCAGCGCTGCCATCAGCAGCGTTGTTCGCACGGGTCTGGCAAGCAGTGTGTCTCGCTTTTTACTGCTCGGGGACATCGGGTTTGCATCGTGTAGGTGGTCATGCGTGCTCATGGCATTGCCTTCTTCGTCGACGCGCGGTGTGTGCGTGACGCCGCGGAGGGGTTTTCGCCTTGAATCGCAAGGAAACGCGGGTCCCGTCTCGCAAATCCAAGACCGATCAACGTCTCGCAGGACGATCGCGATCCAGCAACGCCTTTCGCGTCTCGTACTCCTCCGGAGTGCACTCGCCACGTGCCAGTTGCCGTTGCAAAAGCTCGTGGGGTGTCTCTTGCGGTGGCGGGTTCAAGTCGCCTCGGGAGGCGCCCGTTCGGCCCCAGAGAGCCCATGCAAACGCCGCGACGATCGCAATCCAGAAGAGCCACCACAGAAAATGCATGCCGCCCATAAACCATCCGCCTTCGTAGAACATGTGCATCTCCATCATTCCTTGCCTGCCGTGGCGGCCATCGACGGCGCCCGCGCTCGCAGCAGAGTCACGCAGGCGTCGTGGAGGACCTCGTTGCCGGACCGCTGGTCATGGAAACGGCAGCCTATGCCGCAGCCTCTTACTTCATCTCTGGGGGCGGCGCCATGCGGTCCATCATCATCTGCATCATGGATTGCATCATATCCATCCGTTGCTCCATCATGTGCTGACGCCCCGTGAGATCATCGGGTTGGGCCGATGTAGCACAGGGGCGACCGTTGCCCATCATCATCTGCATCGCCGACTGCATCATGTCCATGCGCTGTTCGAGCATGTGCTGGCGCCCGGCGAGACCGTCCGGCTGAACTGCGGCGGCACCGGGGCGAGCACTGCCCATCATCGCGCCGCCGCCCATGCCCATGCCGCCACCCATCCGGCCCATCATGACCATACCGTTCTGCATGAGCTTCATGTGTTCGGTCATCAGCTCGCTGCGCTCTTCGGGCGTCTTGGCCGCGACCATCTTTTCGTGCATGGCATGCATGGCCTGCATCTGTTCGGCAAAGCCCGAAGGCGCCATGCGGGCGTTCTTGCTCATGCCCGGCCCCAGCCCGGAGCCCATTCCCATGCCCTGAGCAGGCTGGTCGGTCTGGGCAATCTGCTGCTTGGCCGTCGAGGCCGGATGGTGGGCTTCGTGCGAGTCGGTATCGGCGGCGTAAGCGGGCCCGGCCATCGCGGTGACCACGGCTGCGATAGCGGTTAACGTGCGAATGGATGTCATGCTGAACTCCTATTGAGGTTGTGAGGACAACGCGAAAAAGCAGTGTTTGTTCAGCCTATGGGGCGGCCCCTATCGGAGCACGGTCGGAGGTTCGGGGCAGGTCATGGTCACGTGGCGTCCTTCGAGACATCGGATACGTTTGCTGTATTCAGACGCCGTAGACCCAGGCGGGCAGGTGCCCCAAGTGCAGGTCGACCGAGCGGACGCCGGGCACGTTTTCCAAGGCCACGCGAATGGCGTCTTGCTGGCGCTGGTCCTGGACGACGCCCAGCACGGAGACCTTGCCGCTTTCGACGGTGTAGTTGACGAGATTCATCGCCACGCCGGGGACGTCCTGCAGCGCTTCGTGAATCCGATCGCGAATCGTACGGTCGGTTTCGGCTGGTTCGGGCAGGCCGCTCGTGCCGAGGGCGGACAGTGCGTGCAGGAGATTCGCCCGACTGACTATGCCCGTCACGTTGCCGTCGTACACGACTGGTACCCGCTTGATGCGATGCTTCTCGAGCAGTCGTGCGATGTCGGCTACCGGTGTGTCTTCTTCGACGGAGATCACGTTGCGCGTCATCACGTCGGACACGTGGTCACTGCGAAGCTTGAGAAATTCTTCGATTGCGCCAGCATCGCTACCGAATGCTTCCAACCACCATGAACGACGTGAAGATCCGGGCTTGCGAACCCGCCGCATCAGGTCGCCTTCACTCACGATTCCCACAAGGCGTCCGTTGTCATCGGCATCGATCACCGGCAACGCACTGATGTGCTTCTCGAGCATCAGGTGTACAGCGTCTTCCACCGTACTCGCGCTCGATGCAGTGATGACGGGCCGCGTCATGATGTCTTTTGCCTTCATGGTCTACTCCTGTTCCTTAGAGCTGCGGGTGCCGGTGGCTGAATAGAAATCTGAGTTTGCTTTCGACATCTCCGGCAAATCGGTTGGCCGCTAGTCAACGTTGATGCTGCCGACCATGCCTGCTTCCTTGTGGCCGGGGACCAGACAAGCAAAGGCGAAGCGGCCGGCCTTGTCGAAGGTCCAAACAATGCCGCCGCGCTTGCCGGGATCCAGCGTGATCTGGTTGGGTTCAGCGTGCTTCATGCCTGGCATCTTGCGCATCATCTCGGCGTGCTCGTCGAGTTCTGAGTTGGATCCGATAACCATCTCGTGCGCAATCCGTCCCTTGTTGATGACGAAGAATCGAATCGTCTCGCCGGCTTTGACACTGACCTCGGACGGCGTGAACCGCATGTTGTCGTTCATCTCCACCAGTACCGTGCGGGTGACCTTGGCCGGATCGCCTGGTTTGCCAGCGGCTGATTCGTGCGCCTCCGTGGCGTCACGGCCCGGCATGGTCTTGTGCATCTCATCCATGGTCGTGCCATGGCCGCCGCCGTGGTGCTCTCCGCCGTGCTCACCGCCGGCCAGCGCCATCGGCGGCGCAGCCAGGGTGGCGGTCAGCAGGAGCGTGATCTTGAGTGAATTCATTCTGTGATCCTGTGCAATGGGGTGGGAGTGAGGTAATGAATGCCTGTCGAAGTCAGAACCAGAAGCGCACGCCGGCCACGACGCGGGTGTCGCGCGTGGGCCGGCCATTGGCGCGAGCGATATCAGCGGTTTCGCCATAGCTTCCAGTCCATTCGACGCCGATGTAGGGCGCGAACTGGCGCGTGAATTCGTAGCGCAGCCGCACACCGGCGTTGAGACTGGACAGGCCCGTGCCGATGTCATTGGCCGGGTCGCTCTGGCCATAGGCGGCGAGCTCCACACGTGGCTGCAGAATCAGCTTTTGGGTCAACATGAGTTCGTATTCGGCGCTCAGTCGCAAGGCGCTGCGGCCACCTTCTCCCAGGTAGGCGGTTGCATCCACCTCGAACCAGTACGGCGCCAGGCCCTCGATGCCAAAGGCCAGCCAATCACGATTGGGGCCGGGCCCGGTGTCGTGGCGCAGGCCCAACTGGGTGTCCCAGTAGCCGGTGATCGCATGGCTCCAGAAGGCTTCGGTGCGGGACTCTTCGAGCTTGCCGCTGACGACCTCACCTTCGGCCTTGACGACGAGGCGGTCGTAGTCCCGGCCGTAGCGGGCCAGAAACTCGTACGCGCCAGTGGTCTGGCCGTCGCTGCGCTGAGCCTCCAGACGGTCGGCCAGGAAGAACCCCGTACTCTGCTCGTCACCCAGACGCAGCAGGCGCTCTTTACCGACCAGATAGGGCCCCGTGGTCAGGGTGTGGCCGCCCGCATAGGCGTGCGGGTCACGCGCATCGGCCGGTGCTGAGCCACCCTGCATCTTCATGTCGCCATGGTCCATGCCTGCCATCGGCATGGCATCGCCCGGGTCGGCAGGGGTGATTTCCTTCGGCTGGCCTGATGTGGCCATGGGTGCTTCACTGCCATGGCCGCCGTGGCTGCCGTGGCCGGCTGACTGGGCCAGCACGGGCCCGGCGGCCAGCGCCGTCGCCAGCACGGCGAGTTTGAAGGTCGTGGGCAGAGTCAAGTGTCGTCCTTGTTTTCGTGGGGAGCCGCCGATGGATCGGTTCGTGGTCGGACTCATGCGATGACGACCTCTCGGAACATGCCGGCGTCCATGTGCAGCAGCAGGTGGCAATGCCAGGCCCATCGACCCATGGCGTCCGCGGTGACGAGAAAGCTCACGCGCTGCGCGGGCTGCACAGGAATCGTGTGTCGGCGTGCCTGGAAGGCCCCCTCAGGCGTCTCCAGTTCGCTCCACACCCCGTGCAGGTGCATGGGGTGGGTCATCATCGTGTCGTTGTGCAGAATGACGCGCACGCGCTCGCCATAGTTCAGGCTCACGGGCGTCGACGAGCCGAAGGCCAGACCGTCGAACGACCAGGTGTAGCGCTCCATGTTGCCGGTCAGGTGCAGTTCGAGCTCGCGCTCGGCGCCGCGCGGATCCAGCGGCCCGCCGATGGTGTGCAGGTCGGCCAGTGTCAACACGCGCCGACCGTTCTTTCGCAGGCCGATGCCGGGGTCGTCCAGGTTGGTGCGCGCCATGTCCACGCGCATATCGACACTGGGGCCGTACTCGGAGCGCGCATGGCGCGCCGTGGTGCTCGGGCGTGCCAGCCGGTTGACCGGGGCGGCGCCGTGTCCCATGGCGGCGTGGTCCATGCCCTGCATCTGCGAATGGTCCATTGCGGACATCGCACCGTGATTCATGCCAGGCATCGCTCCATGGCCCATGCCGGTCATATCGCCATGGTCCATCGATCCCATCATGTCGGCCATGGTCAGCCAGGTCACCGGGTCCGGGGTCGGCACCGGGGCCTGCAGGCCCTCGCGCACCGCGAGCGTGCCGCGAGCGTAGCCGGTGCGTTCCATCGACTGCGCGAACACGGTGTAGACCTCGTCCGTGGGCTTGACGATCACGTCGTAGGTCTCGCCCGGGCCAAAGCGGAACTCGTCAACGGTGACCGGTTCGACGTCGATCCCGTCCGATTGCACGACGGTGAGCTTCAGGCCGGGGATGCGAACGTCATAAAAGGTGTTGGCGGCACCGTTTATGAAGCGCAGTCGCACGCGCTCGCCAGGCTTGAACAGGCCGGTCCAGTTGCCGGCTGGGGTGGTGCCATTGGTCAGATAGGTGAGGGTGCGTGCCGAGAGATCACCGAGGTCGGTCGGGCTCATGCGCATCTGGTTCCACATGCGGCGCTTGGCGAGCGCGGCCTGCACCCCGCTGGCTGAGACGTCGCGCAAGAAGTCCATCGCCGTTGGCTCATTCAGGTTGTAGTAGTCACCCTGGGCCTTGAGCTTGTGAAACACCCGCATCGGGTCGTCGTCGGTCCAGTCCGACAGCAGCACCACATGGTCGCGCTGCGCGCGCGCACCACCACCGTCGCGCGGGTCGATGACGATGGCGCCATACATGCCGGTTTGCTCCTGCATGCCGGAGTGCGAGTGATACCAGTAGGTGCCGCTTTGCTCGACCTTGAATCGGTAAGTGAAGGTCTCGCCCGGCGGGATGCCGGCAAAGCTGATTCCCGGCACCCCATCCATCTGGAATGGCAGAATGATCCCGTGCCAATGAATCGATGTGGCTTCACGCAGGCGATTGGTCACGCGGATCGTGATCTCGTCACCTTCGCGCCAGCGCAGTGTCGGCGCGGGAATCGACCCGTTGATCGCCGTCGCCATGCGCGGCGCGCCTGTGAAATTGACCGGCAGTTCGGCGACTTCGAGGTTGAATTCGGTGCCGGTCAGCACCGGTGCGCCACGCTGGGCGCCGACCTCGGCCGCCGCATGGGCTGAGCGCATCAGCGGCGATAGGCTGGCGAGTACGCCGCCGGCGGCCAACCCCTGAACGAAGCGACGACGCGGCTGCGCGGCGAAAGACGTCTTATAGGACATGCGATGGTTCCGTGGGCAACAAGGACAGATCTCATTGTTCGAGGTCCCACCCAACGAAGGCATGACATGAAGATGACAATTACGTCATGTCCCTGTCATGTGATGGAAAGTCGGCCCCGGGTAAGCTTTGGCTTCTCTCGGAGATGCCGACAACATGAAACTGCTGGTCGTCGAGGATCAAACCATCACCGCGGATTACCTGCGCCAGGGGCTTGGTGAGGCCGGTTTCATCGTCGATCTGGCCCGCAACGGGCTCGATGGCCTTCACCAGGCCATGACCGGCGACCATGACCTCCTGATCCTGGACGTCATGCTGCCGGACATCGACGGTTGGCAAATCCTCAAATCGCTGCGCGACGCTGGCCACCAGACGCCCGTGCTGTTTTTGACGGCGCGCGATGGCGTCGAGGACCGTGTCAAGGGATTGGAGGCTGGGGCAGACGATTACCTGGTCAAGCCGTTCGCCTTCTCGGAACTACTGGCCAGGGTACGCACCCTGCTTCGACGTGGCGCCATGACGCCGATGGCCGATCGCCTGGAGGCGGCCGATCTGGTGATTGATCTTCCGCGCCGCCGAGCGACCCGCGCGGGCAGGCGTCTGTCGCTGACGGCCAAGGAATTTTCGCTGCTGGAGTTGCTGATGCGGCGCCGCGGTGAAGTGCTGCCGAGGTCTCTGATCGCGTCGCAGGTGTGGGACATGAACTTCGACAGCGATTCCAATGCGATCGACGTTGCTATTCGTCGCCTGCGCGCCAAGGTGGACGATGACTTCGAGCCCAAGCTGATTCAGACCGTGCGCGGCATGGGGTACATGCTGGATCTACCCGATGACCAATGATCCTGGCCGCTGGCAGCCTGGGTCTCTGGCACTGCGGATTACTCTCATCGTCAGCCTGACCCTGGCTATGGTCTTTGCCGCCAGCGTGTGGATCGTGTCGCAATCGATCGAGCAGCACTTCGAGGAACTGGACTTCGGTGAGTTGCAAGCAGTCGCTGAGTCTCTGGATAGGGCGTTAACCGGTCAGCCGCAGCGAGACCGTCCGACGGCCCTGCAGGATCGTCTCGCACAGGCCGTTGCGGGGCACCATGGTGTTTACTTCGGCGTTCTCGATAGTGATCAACGATGGATATTCGCGAGGGCGCCTCAGGCGTTGCTCGATGTGGCTCGCAAAGCGGTGGTGGTATCGACCCTGAGTCCTGATCGACTGGTCGTCTGGACCGTGGGAGCTGATACGTTCCGGGGAAGCGTGGTTGCGATCGAGGGCCACAAGGCACTTGTGGCGGTATCCACCGATGCCCATGAGCACTACCTGGCGAAACTTCGCCGGGGCCTGTGGGGAGGCGCGCTAATGGCGACCGCGCTGGCCGTGTTGGCGGTGTGTGTCGCCGTGCGATGGGGCCATGCCCCCATCCGGCGCATGAGTGCGACGGTGCGTGGCATCACCTCCGAGAATCTGCATGTGCGGCTGGATCGGAAAGCCGTTCCCAGGGAATTGTCTACCCTGGTGGCGTCGTTCAACGAGATGCTCGATCAGCT
>JAUIAI010000579.1 GCA_030425615.1 Gammaproteobacteria bacterium | reverse complement strand
ACGTTCGTGAACTCGCGGATGCCCTCGGCCGACAGCTCTCGTCCGTAGCCCGAGGCCTTGATGCCGCCGAACGGCAGGTTCGGATGCGACTGCACGATTTCGTTGACGAAGGTGGACCCGGCCTCGAGCCTTTCCACGGCTTCGTCGGCCTCCGCCTCATCCGCTGTGAAGATGCTCGAACCCAGGCCGAACCGGCTGCGGTTCGCGATGCCGATGGCGTGGTCGAGGCTGCGAGCAGGCATGACCAGCGCCACCGGGCCGAAGATCTCTTCGTCGAAATCGAAGTTGTCGACGACCTCGGCGGTCACGGTCAGTATGCCGGGTGAGAGATAGTAGCCATCCCCTGCCAGCCGCTCGCAACCCGCGCGCAGGGCAGCCCCGCGGCTGAGGGCCTCGTCGATCTGCGCCAGGCATTTGTCCAGCGCCTCCTTGCTCGACAGCGGACCGACGTCTGTCGATTCGTCCATGGGATCGCCGACCGTCAGTGCCTCGAGGGAATGTTCGAAGCGCTCAAGAAAGCGGTCGGTGATCGACTCATGAACGATAAAGCGCTTGGCGGCGATGCAGGACTGGCCGTTGTTCTGGGTGCGGCTGTTGACCGCCGCGGCGACGGCCGCATCGAGATCGGCCGACGGCATGACGATGAAGGCATCGTTGCCGCCCAGTTCCAGCAAGGTCTTCTTGATCTTTGCGCCGGCGGCGGCGGCGATCGCCATCCCCGCCGTTTCCGATCCCGTCAGCGTGACGGCGCGGATGCGTTCGTCGTCGACCAGATCGGCAATGCGGTCCGATCCCACCAGCAGGGTCTGTATGGTGCATGCCGGAAACTCGCTGCGGTCGAACAGCGATTCGATCGCGAGCGCGCACTGCGGGACGTTGGAAGCGTGCTTGAGGAGAATGCTGTTGCCCGCCACGAGTGAGGGCGCGATGTGCCTGAAAGCCTGCCAGAACGGAAAGTTCCAGGGCATCACGGCCAGTACGGGGCCCAGTGGCAGGTAGCGGCGATAAGAGTGGGAGGCCTCGGATTGCAGGCTCTCGTCGGCGAGCAGGTCGGCTCCGTTCGCGGCGTAGTAGCGGCAGACCCACGCGCACTTGTCGATCTCCGCCCGTGCGGACACGATCGTCTTGCCCATCTCGCGGGTCATCGTATTGGCGAGCGCATCCCGTTGCGCTTCGAGCATTTTCGCCACGCATTCGAGGATCTGGCAGCGCGATTCGACTGGCATGTGCCGCAGGGCTTCGTGCGCCGTCTGTGCCTGACTGACACAGCGCGCAAGTGTCACGCGGTCGAAGGGTTCGTAGGATTGTTCGATCTGGCCGGTGGCCGGATTGACGGATTGAATCGGCATCTCGTCACCTCGCTCCCGCGCCGGTGCGCTCCAGCGCGCGTCGCGTGGCGTCCGACTTCCAGACATTGGTGACCACCTCGATCGACGTCGCTCTTCCGAATCCTTCGTCGAATTCGAGCTGAACCTCGTAGCTGTTGTTGCCCTTCACGATCTCGTACTCGAGCTCGTCCCGGTCGTTCTCGTTGACGGAGGTCACCTGGTATCCGGCGCGCTCGATTGCCGGGCGGTAGTCGTCGCGCGCGGTCACGTCCTGCAGCCGGGCCTCGAGTGCCTGCTTCTCGTCCATATGAGCCGGCATGTGGGCACGATCGCTCCACGGCTCGAAACGCCGGTCCATCCGGTTGGCGGATCGCTCGGCACGTTGCTCCATCCGCTCGGGAACGGTTCCGGACCCGGTCTGCGGTCGTGCGGCCTCGTCCTGGGTGGTCTGTATGGGCTTGGTCACCCGGTCCTGCGCGGCATCCACGCTCGGCCCATTGTCGTCGGCACTGGTCGCGATCCCCAGCACCATGGCGAGGGCGATGGCGAGCGTGACCCTCTCGGTCTGCAGTTTCTTCATTGGATCACTCCGTTGTCTGTCCGCCGGGTGACTGGCGGCAGGAACCCGGCTTCGGACGGCGCAATCCGCGTGCCCGGGCTCAGCCCGGCACGGAGCTCAGAGCTTGGTCAGTCTGCAGAGATAGGTCTTGAGATTGGAGTGGCCGGAGACCGGGTCCCGCTGGGAGTGATCGGTCAGGTGGTTGACCGAGCGCCAGGGGTGGTAGGGCTGTGCCGCATCCCAGCCGATGGGCACGAACACCGCCTCGGGCCGGATGCCCGCATGCAGCCAGGCGCGCGCCTCGATACTGCCGTGCGCGGTTTCGACGGTGACCCGGTCGCCGTCGAGTATCCCGTGCGTGCGAGCCTTGTCCGGATGGATCTGGACGTAGAGATCCGGCCACATCTCCTGGGCCTGCCAGGCGTAGTGGGTCCAGGAGTGGAAATGGGCGGCCGGGGGGCGGCCGGTGATCAATTCGGTATCGAAGCCGCGCGCCCTGAGCCGGCGCGACGGCGAGTCGGCGTCCGGCTGGCGGATCCGGATCGCCTTCCAGGAAGAGCCCGCGCGTTCCATCGGGGACCGGTCCAGGTCCGCCGCTTCCACCCAGGGCAGGTCCACCAGATGCTCGCGGTCCGTGTAGAACTCGGGGAGGGCATCGAGTCCCATGGCCGCGAACTGTTCGTCGAGTTCGCGGGTCCAGAATTCGAGCTTGCCGCTCGGCGTCGGAAAGCGGTGCCCGTCCGGGGCGCCGGGCGCGGTGGTGCCTTCGAGATAGAGCGTCTCGATCTCCGGGTCGTCTTCGTGGAACAGCGGGGCGCGCACCCAGCGGGCCGGCGCGTCGTGCAGCCGCTTCTGGGTGCAGCCGCGCAGTTCCGGGTGTCGGATGCACTCGGCATCCCAGAAACGGGCCGAGTCCTTGTACTCTTCCCTGAGCACGTCCTCGAAGCCGAGACGTCTGCCGAGTTCGATCCAGATCCAGCCATCGGGCCAGGCCTCCCCGGGCGGGTCGATGACTTTGTCGATCCAGATGATGCGCCGGTCCTCCGCGGCGCGGCCGATCTCGCCCTTCTCGACACCGGTCGCGGCCGGCAGCACATAGTCGGCGTAGCGGCTGGTCTCGTTGGCGAAGAGCTCGATGTGCACCAGCAGGTCGAGCGCCTTGAAGGCATCCCGCAGCCGTTCCTGACCCGGCCAGGAGGACATGGGGTTGTTGCAGGTGATCAGTGCCTTCATCGGGTAGGGCGACCCCTGGACCATGCCTTCGAGCCAGGCCGTCGGGTTGTTGCCGAGCGATGGTCTGCCGGGCACCCGGCGCCTCTCCTGCGGAACGTTCGCCGCCACGGGAA
>JAUIAI010000578.1 GCA_030425615.1 Gammaproteobacteria bacterium | reverse complement strand
CGGGCGACGGCCGGTCCGCACGGTGAAGGAGAGAGTGATGAGACGGGACTGGATCGAGACGCTTTTCCTGGAGCACGGAACGACCCGCTACAGCGGCGAGCGGGAGGAGGCGGTGAGCGCCCTCGAACACGCGCTGCAGTGCGCGGCGCTGGCCGAGCGCGAAGGCGCATCGCCCGGTCTGACGCTGGCCGCGCTGCTCCACGACGTCGGCCACATGGCCAGCAAGCAGGCCAACGCGCGCGACGACATCGACGATCGCCACGAGATCATCGGCGCACGTCTGCTGGCGCGTGAGTTGCCGCCCGAGGTCAGCGAACCCGTGCTGCTGCACGTGCCGGCCAAGCGCTATCTCTGCGCGACGGAACCCGGTTACCACGACGCGCTCTCACCGGCGTCGCAGCACTCGCTCGGACTGCAGGGCGGGCCGATGACTGACGACGAGTGCCGTGCCTACGAGCGCCACGCGTATGCGCAGGACGGCGTGCGCCTGCGGCGCTGGGACGATCTGGCCAAGACGCCCGGCGCGCCGACCCCGCCGCTCGGGCACTTCCTCGGACTGCTGGGCCGTCTCGGCTGAGTCAGCCGTCCGGGTGCTGAGCCGGGCCGCCTCCCAGGCGCGGACCGTGCGTCTGCGCGAACGTCAGGAAGGCCTCGACGGCGTGGTCGCCGTTGTCCGCCAGTGCGAACGCCACCTCGTGGTGGACCTCGTTCATGCCTTGAACGGCGATCCGGCGCAGGCCGTCCCGCCGGCTCGTGGCGTGGCGCCACACGAAGCCGACGCCGAGTCCGTTGGCGACCGCCTCGCAGACCCCCTCCCGGCTCGACAGTTCCAGCGCGGGCCTTAGCGCGATTCTCGCGCGCTGGAATGCCCGCAGCACCTCCCGTCGGGTGGCCGAGCCTTCGGCCCGCACGATCAACCGCTCCCGGCTCAGGTCGCGAAGCGAGACCCGTTCCCGGCCCGCCAGGTGGTGCGTGGGCGGAACGATCGCCACGACGTCCTGCGGCACGCAGGACCGTCTCCGGAGTCGCGAATCCTC
Source organism: Gammaproteobacteria bacterium (assembly GCA_030425615.1). GTDB lineage: Bacteria > Pseudomonadota > Gammaproteobacteria > Burkholderiales > Burkholderiaceae_E > JAUIAI01. The sequence goes on along the minus strand of JAUIAI010000578.1, from coordinate 2,199 downwards.
GGGGACGTCGGGCAACAGTGCCACGTCCAGCCGCTCGTCCAGCACCCCTTCGAGGATGCCGTCGAAGTCGTTCATCTCGATCCGGACCTCGATCTCGGGGTAGCGGTCGAGGAAGCCGCGAATGAGGGCCATGCCGGGCATTGCGTTGCCCAGTCCGATGCTCAGGCGGGTGGACGATTCGCCGCGCTTGCGAGCAAGGACCGCTTCGGCGCGCGTCCCCAGCGCCTCCATCTGCGCGCCCAGGCCGGCGATTTCGCGGGCCGCCGCGGTGGCGGTCAGCCGGCCGCCGCTGCGGTTGAACAGGATGACACCGTGCGCCTGCTCGAGTGCGTGAACGGACTGGCTCACGGCTGATTCGCTCACATTCAGGCGACGCGCGGCGGCGGCGATCGAACCGGTGTCGACCAGGGCGGTGACCGCGCGCAGACGGGCAATGCTCGGGCTTCGGCTCATGGCTTCGTGAGACGTTGCGATGACGGTTTAAGACGGCTCAGCGTACCGCTGAAGTGCGACTTAAGTATGTCAAGCACCTGTCAATCCGGCCGCCTATCGTTCGGCCGGTCTGGAGAGAACACGTATGGCCGAGATCCAACTGCATGCCGTGAGCAAGCGCTTCGGTTCGACCGAGGTGCTGCGTTCGGTGGATCTGTCGATACGTCCCGGCGAGTTCCTGACCCTCGTCGGGCCGTCCGGTTGCGGCAAGTCGACCTTGCTGCGGATCGTGGCGGGACTGGAGACCGCCTCCGAGGGCGTCGTCTCGATCGGTGGCCGCGATGTCAGCGGGCACCGTGCGAGCGAGCGTGACCTCGCGATGGTGTTCCAGTCGTACGCGTTGTATCCGCATCTGTCCGTGCGCCAGAACATGGCGACCCCGCTCCGGTTGCGGCGCCTGAACCGGCTGCAGCGGCTTCCGTTGCTCGGCAGGCTGATGCCCGGCGCAGCCCGCGCACGCCGCGAGATCGACGGTCTTGTCGATGAAGTGGCGTCCAGCCTGAAGATCGAACATCTGCTCGAGCGCAAGCCCGGACAGCTCTCGGGCGGCCAGCGCCAGCGAGTCGCCCTGGGCCGGGCCATGGTCCGCAAGCCGGTGGCCTTCCTGATGGACGAACCCCTGTCGAATCTGGACGCGGCCCTGAGGGTGCACATGCGCGCCGAGCTCTCCGAGCTTCACCGGCGACTGGGGACCACGTTCATCTACGTCACGCACGATCAGTCCGAGGCGCTGACGATGTCGGATCGGGTGGCGGTCATGATGGACGGCGGCATTCTCCAGCTCGGATCCCCGGAGACGGTCTACGAGTCACCCGCGCACCTCCGGGTGGCCGAGTTCATCGGGAGCCCGAAGATCAACGTGCTCCCGCTGCTGGCCGAAGGCGGGCGGGCCGCCGTGCTGGGCCGGCCGCTCGGGATCGGCAGCCTGCGTTGCGAACCCGGCATGCACGCGGCGATCCGGCCCGAGCATCTTCGGCCTGCGCAACGTGCCGCGGAAGGCTCCGGCTGGCGCCTGCGGGTCGGCCATCGCGAGAACCTCGGTGCTGACGTGTTCCTGCACGGCCGGTTCGAAGGCGACGACTCCCGCGTCATCGTTCGCGCCGCACCGCATCAGGCGGAGGGCATCCAGGTGGGCGGGGAGGTGCTCGTCACCGCCGATCCCGCGCACTGGCTGTTCTTCGACCGTGACGGCGCGCGCGTGACACCCGGCACGCCCGCCGCGGCGGCGCCCCGGCCCGCGGGGAGGCTCGTCGCATGATCTGCGCGGCAGCCAGCGGAGATCTGCGATGAGCGCGCGCGAGGGGCGGGCCGCAGCCGTCTTCGTCGCGCCGGCAGCGATCCTGATGCTGTTGATCCTGATCGTGCCGGTCGGCATCGCCGCGGTGCTCTCGTTCACCGACTACTCGCTGGGCAACGCCGGCTTTTCGTGGGTCGGCCTGGAGAACTACGAATCCTTGTGGGAGCGCCGGAACTATCGCCGGATGCTCGTGGCCATCGCCACCTATGTGCTCACGGTGGTGCCGCTGAGCGTCGGGCTCGGCCTGGGCGCGGCGTTGCTCATCCACAAGGTCGGTCGGATCGGCGATCTCTACAAGACCCTCTACTTCCTGCCGGTGATGGCGGCGCTGCTGGCCACGGCGCTGGTCTGGGAGTTCATGCTGCACCCGACCGTGGGACTGGTCAACGACACGCTCTCGCAGGGCTGCG
>JAUIAI010000577.1 GCA_030425615.1 Gammaproteobacteria bacterium | reverse complement strand
GTGCTCGACCTTGGTTGCAGCCTTTTTCCTGTCAAGATCGTCGACCGCGAGTCTGCCCAGGGAAACCAATTCCTCGTGCTCCAGACAACGCTGAACCGTCGCCTCGATGTCGGTGAAATCCTCGAGATGTCGAGCAATCTCCATGCGCAGATCACGGTCGGTGAAGACCGTTTTCACCGCGGACAAACGTTCGAGAATCCGGTTCGGATCGGAGAGGATCGCGGAGCGTCGCAGTGCCTTCCCATCCTCTGTCGCCTGTAGCTGATCGAGGCGAACGGGTACCGGCTCATCCTCTCCCGGCACACTGGCACTCGGCCCACGATGCGCCTCGGGTTGCCACTCGCCGTTGTTGTTCGTGACCGTGAGTTCGATCCCCCGATCGCTAGCCCAGCGTGTCTGAAACGCCGCCCAGTCATGGCGCAACTGATGCGCATCAGCGACCTTGCGCCCGCGCGCGAACTGGCCGTTCAGATGCCGGGCTTTCCTGCCGAATCCGTCGCGCGTGATCACCCGGGTGGTCGTCAGGATGTGCGCATGAGGGTTTCCATCACTATGCAGGTGCACCGCAAAGTCGACACCCACGCCGTGGGCCACGAATATCTCGCGTGCAAATTCGCGCACGAGTTCGATCTGCTGCGCAAGCGGCAACTCGACGGGCAGGGCGACGACGTGATCCTTGGCGACCTGGGCGGTTGCCCGCCGTGTGCTCCCGTCCTCGGCGCGCTCAACCGCATTCCAGAGGGTCGAGCGGTCGTACCACTCGGGCGGGGCGCCTGCCGGCAGAATGATCTCCGCATGGGCGACACCCGCGGCGCGGTGTGAGTAGTGATACGTGCGCCCGGTACGCCCGTCGGTCAGATCCTCCCCGGCGCGATACGCTGCGCTGCCGACGGACGACTTGCCGTCGCCCCGGCTGACCACACGCACTCTCGCGAACTCGGATGCCATCGGCCGATCATAGACGGCGCCAGCGGCGCCTGCGAGACATTTCACCATAAATGTATATTGCGCATCTCACCCGATCGAGGAATTGCGCACGCACAGCCCGCGCGCCGATACTGCGCTCATCCACCCACCACGAAGGAGCGCGCATGGCCCGCCGTAAGAAGGACTTCATCGCCCTGCAGGCAGAGATCGAACTTCGGGAGCAGGCCCTGGCTGAAGCAAAGGCGAAGATGCGCGAGGCCGAAACGGAAGAAGCTTCGCGTATCGGTCGGATTGCGTTGAAGGCTGGTGCCCTCGATCACAACCTCAGCGATGCCCAGTGGCTGGCACTGTTCGAGAAGGGACTCGCTTCCCTGGGAAACGCACCCGCGAGGTCAGCGCCGCCCAGCGCGTCGTGAACCGGCTCGAGCAGGAGCTCGCAGGATCCCGTTCGCAGTTGCGCAGACGCGATGCTCACGAAAAAATCCGGCTTGGAGGACTGGTCGTCACCGCCGGCCTGAGAGACGCAGACCCGGACCTGATCCTCGGTGCACTGGCCGTGCTCGCCGATGCGCTCGATGTGCAGGACCAGCGTACGCTCGAGACCATGCGCGCGATTGGTAGGCGCTTCGCCAGAGAGGAGAGCCTGGCGAATCAGGTGAACTGAATCGCCGCGCGCGGGCGCGGTTTCACGATCGTTCGAACAGTTTGGCGAGAGCGTCGGCCTGCCTTGCCCGCCGGTCATCCGGGAGCTGGCCGAGGTTGTGCAGCTTCCACCGCACGGCGGGCAACGCCTCGATACCCTCGAGAGCGAGTGCGCCCCAGTCATGATCTCCCCGCTCGAACGACACCAGGAACTGCCGGTGGCGTATCGGCATGTCGCCAACGAGGCCGGCGATCAGCCGCTCGCGCGCCTCGAGCAATTCCGCCAGTGTCACCGGGTCCCGGGTCATGCCCCTGAAGTGATTCTCGAAGACATCCCCGATGTCGTGACGCGTGGGATCGAGCAACTCGACAGCCGGACGGTTGGCGCTGATCAGGTAGATCACAAAGGTTTCGCGCAGACCATCGGTCAGTCCCTCCGCGGCCAGGAGGTCGCGAACGTCGAACAGATCCCGCGGGTGCTGGCGATCCAGCGCGGCCACGAGCTTGCCCGCATACAGATCATCAAACGAGACGAGTTGCGCCTCCGCGAAACCGAACATCTCCTCGACCGAGGGGGATACACCCACGACGTTGGCCGCCCGTACCGTGCCGCGAAGCACCGGGGAGACTTCGACCTTGATCTGTACGCCGGCGGCGCGCACGAGGAGCCTGTCGACCGTCCCTTCGGGTGCAAGGGTCCCGGGCTGCACCGTGGATCCCCGGATCCGTTGACGGACCACGGATGCGAGCCGCTGCAGTGCTGCATCGATACCGACCAGCGATTCCGGACGTCCTTGAACCGGCAGATAGGTGAGATCGATATCGACCGACAGCCGCGGCATGTCGCGCACGAAAAGGTTGATGGCCGTGCCCCCCTTGAGCGCGAAACAGGGTTCGGTTTCCAGCAACGGCAGGGTCTGCATGAGGAGCGCGACCTGGCGGCGGTAGTGCTCATCCATTAGCATGAACGGACCGCGGAACCGTGATCGAGTAGGTGGCATCGAGCCGGCCGCCCTTGGCGATGACCCGCTTGCCGCGGCCGAGATCGAACGTCCGCGGATCCAGTCGTCTGCGCCAGGCATGGCGGTGGCGGTCGGCGAACCAGAAGAAGAGCCGCCGGACCTTGATGCTGCGGCAGTCCTGGAGCAACTGTCCGGCGACCGCCGGCCGAAGCGTCGACAGCCCTTCGAAGACCAGGTCCGCCTGCTCGAATGCGACCGTACCCGGGACTTCGTCGAGTAACTCGAGGATGGCCCGTTCCGGACCGGAGACCAGCATGGGCCATTGCTCGGCTCCCCAGCCAAGCGCGCGCAGGCCGCCAGGCAGAGGGCTCTCGGGCATGGCAAGTCCGGGAGGTAGTGCCGCGACGGCACGCGCAATGTCGCCGGCGGGAAACAACCGGCCGGCGTTGCGCACGTCGAACGACGCAGACAGGGGCAGCTTTCCGACCCAGCCGGGCAGGGCAACCTCGGTGTAGACGCTGGTGGACTCTGCAGCGCCGAGCCGCAGATCATGGGCGAAGCCCTGCCGCTCGAGAGCGCTGCGCCCGCCCACGACCACCGGCACATGCATCAGCGATTGCAGTGAGATGATGATCTGCTCCGCACGAACGGGGCGCCCGGGCCGGGCATAGACGGCGCGCGCGGGCTGCTCGAGCCAGCCGTGATCCACGTACTTCTT
>JAUIAI010000576.1 GCA_030425615.1 Gammaproteobacteria bacterium | reverse complement strand
ACGAGGTCGCCGCCTGGGACATCGACGTGCGGGCGGACTTCAAGGGGTTGCCTGCCGGGCAAGGTTCCGTGGAAGACGGAATCGACGTCTGGGAGGCCAAGTGCGCGAGCTGTCACGGCATCTTCGGAGAATCCAACGAGGTGTTCACTCCCCTGGTGGGAGGGACCACGGAAGAGGATGTCGAGACCGGCCGGGTCGCCGCGCTGCTCGATCAGAACTACCCGCAGCGCACCACGATGATGAAGGTCTCCCAGGTCTCGACCCTGTGGGACTACATCAACCGTGCCATGCCCTGGAATGCACCGAAGTCGCTCACGACCGACGAGGTCTATGCGGTGGTGGCCTACCTGCTCAATCTGGCCGGCGTCGTCGACGATGATTTCGTGCTGTCGCAGGACACCATGGCCGACGCGCAGGCGCGCCTGCCGAATCGCAACGGCAAGATCATGTACGACGGCATGTGGACCGTGAGCGGACAGCCGGACGTTCAGGGCAGCGACTGCATGAAGGATTGCGCCACGGAGATCGACATTCGTTCGTTCCTGCCCGATTACGCGTGTAACGCCCATGGCAATCTCGCCGAACAGAACCGAGTCGTCGGCCCGGTCCGGGGGGCCGATACGCTCAAGCCGGCGCCCAAGACGCTGGCGGAGACCAGGCAGCTCGCCGGCAAGACGGTGCTCGCCGCGGACGGCGCGGGCAAGACGGACGAAGAATCGCCGGAGATGATGGCGCTGGCCGAGAAGTCGAACTGCCTGGCCTGTCATGCCGTGGATCGCAAGCTCGTCGGCCCGTCGTTCACGGAGATCCGTGCCCATTACCAGGGCAAGGGCGACGCGCTTGACCAGCTCTCCAAGCGTGTCAAGGCCGGGGCCCAGGGAACCTGGGGTCCGGTACCGATGCCGGCCAACCCGCTGGTGTCGGAGAAGGATGCGCGCGCCCTGGTGAAGTGGATCCTCGGTGAGTGACGGTCAGGCCGCGGCGAGCGCGCTTCGTTGTCGCGGCGGGCGGTCACGAATGTAGGAATTCGGCCCGGGTGGCGGGCCGTTGCAGTAACGTTGGCGGGCTTACCGGATCGATGCAGCCTGATTCGCGAGCCCAGTGAAGTCAAGGCCCGGCGGTCCGTCGGGCCGGAATCGACCCTTTCCATTCAGGAGGCAGACTCATGAAGACAACCAGGCGTTCCATGCTGCAGGCCGCCGGCGCCGGCGGCGTCTATGCCGCTCTCGTGTCCATCGGCATGCTCAGACCCGGCACTGCTGAGGCCGCGGCGTTCGAGCAGGCGTTCAAGACCAAGGGCGTGAAGGCCACGCTCGAGGCGCTCGGCGCGGCCGGGGCGACGCAGTCGGACAAGGTGAATCTGGTCGCACCGGACATCGCCGAGAACGGCGCGGTGGTGCCGATGGGAATCGTCAGCGAACTCCCGGGCACGGAGATGATGGCGCTGATGATCGAGAACAATCCGAACGCCCTGGCCGGCGCGTACGAAATCATGGACGGCATGCTGCCCGAGGTGACCATGCGCGTGAAGATGGGCCAGAGCTCGGATGTCGTCGCGCTCGTCAAGGCCGATGGCAAGTTCTACATGGCCACCAAGGAAGTGAAGGTCACGCTCGGCGGCTGTGGCGGCTGACGCCCCGGTCCCGACTTCGCGATTCATTACGAACCAATCAATTCAGGAGAAGCATCATGGGTGACCCGATGCGCATTCGCGCCCGCCTGAAGGGCGATGTCGTCGACGTTCGCGTGCTGATGGCCCACGAGATGGAAACCGGCCAGCGCAAGGGTGGGGACGGCAATCTCGTCCCCGCCTGGTACATCAACGAGGTCGTGGCCTCACTGAACGGCAAGCCCGTCATGAAGGCCCACTGGGGACCGGCGATCGCCAAGAACCCGTACCTGGCGCTGCAGATGACCGGCGGCAAGAAGGGTGATGTCGTGACCATCAGCTGGAAGGACAACAAGGGCGACTCGCGGACCGACGAGGTCGAGGTCAAGTGACGTCCGCACGCGCGGGGCGCCGGCTGCGGTCCGGCGTGCCGCGCATCGATTCCGGTCGAGGCCACCCGGCGCATCGCGCGTTCCGGGCGGCAGCGGGCGGTCAGTCAGTGGAGAAGGAGAGACAATCGTGACAACAATGAACCGGCGCTTTCGCCTGGTCAGCGGGGCCGACAGCGACGAGGTCAAGAAGGGGATCGAGAAGTACCGCGAGATGCTGCAGGACGGCAATCCGGCCGAACTGACGGTCTGGCGGGGCGAGGAGCTCTGGGCGGAGGCCCGGGGTCCGAAGAACGTGAGCCTCGAGCAGTGCGATCTGGGCAAGGGTCCGGGCGTTGTCGAGGGCGCGGCGGCTGAGATGCCGCGTTACTTCGCGGACGCCGACCAGGTCATGGACGTCGAGTCCCGCATCGTTCACTGCATGGTGACCCTGCAGGGCTTCGATCGCGCCGAAGTGGTCAAGAAGCCGTTCTCCGGGCGCGGTCAGAAGCAGACCGACCTCGAGGCGCTGTCCGGCTACGTCTCGGAGATGTCGCGCGGTTACGAGGTCAACCTGCCGCAGGAGCATCCGAAGGAGATCGCCGCATACGAGCGTGGCGAACAGTCGTTCTTCTACGTGGGTGGTCCGTACGACTTCTCCTGCGCCACCTGCCACTCGAAGGAAGGGCAGCGTATCCGTCTGCAGGAGCTGCCGAATCTCACCGAATCCGGTCCTGCCCAGGCCGCGTTCACGACCTGGCCGGCCTACCGCGTCTCGCAGGGTCTGCTTCGATCGATGCAGTGGCGCATGTACGACTGCTTCCGCCAGCAGCGCTTCCCGGCGCTCGAGTACGGTTCGCAGACCTCTATCGACCTGATCACCTATCTCGGTGTGAAGGCCAAGGGCGCGCGGATGAACACCCCGGCCATCAAGCGCTGAGCAGGAGACCCACGACATGAACAATTCCAAGACCAACCTGTCGCTGGCCATCGGCGCGTTCGCACTCGCCGGTTGCGTCACCCAGGTCGGCGCGGCCGACGATGCCGCGGCCAAGAGCGATGCCGCCACCGTGGCGGCGACCATGAAGGCCTCCTTCGCCGAGAAGGGCCAGGCCAAGCTCGACCGCCTGAACCAGACCGAGGAGCAGAAGTTCTGCTCGGAGGCGGCCCGTACCGGCAAGATGAACCTGGCAGACAAATCCAGGCTCGAGAAGACCGCGCTCGAGGCGGTCAAGTACCCGGCCGACGGCAACTATCTCGGCGACTGGAAGAACGGC
>JAUIAI010000575.1 GCA_030425615.1 Gammaproteobacteria bacterium | reverse complement strand
CGTCGGCGGTCTCGGCGTCGTCGGCCTGCCGGGGCAGGTAAGCCGAGAGCACGTCGATCTCGGCGCGCTCGCGCGCCGCCAGTTCGTCGCGCCCGGCCTGGGTGTACTGCTCGACCGAGTCACGCCTTTGCTTGATCAGCTTCTCCACGACCGCCACGACGCCCGCATCGTCCAGCGAGGTGCGCTCGTCGATCTCACGCTGCTTGACCGCCGCCATCAGCATGCGGATGGCCGACAGGCGCGCGGTCTCGCGGGCCCGCATCGCGGCCTTCATGTCGTTCTGGATGGCGTCTTTGAGCATGGCTTGTAACGAAGCGGGACGAACGCGGACCGCCGCTGATGCGGGTCGCGACCGACCAGCCCGGACGGCCCCGTTGCCGGGACCCTGGAGTCAGTACAGCTTCTTGGGCAGCATCTGGCTGCGCAGACGCTTGAAATGGCGCTTGACCGCCGCGGCCTTCTTGCGCTTGCGCTCGGCCGTGGGCTTCTCGTAGAACTCACGCGAGCGAAGCTCCGTGATGATGCCCGCCTTCTCGATGGTGCGTTTGAAGCGGCGAAGCGCCACGTCAAACGGCTCGTTTTCCTTGACGCGAACCGTCGGCATAAGGGAACAATCCTTGATCTGGTGAACCGGGTATTCTATCGCCCTCCCCCCACCGTGGCAAATCATTGCGCGCGCGCATTCCAACATGATCGTTCTGGGTCTCGAAACCTCCTGCGACGAGACGGGTGTGGCGCTCTACCATTCGGAGCGGGGCCTGCTCGCCCAGGCCCTCCACTCCCAGGTGGACCTGCATCGCACTTACGGCGGCGTCGTACCCGAACTCGCCTCGCGCGACCACGTCCGCCGCCTGCTGCCGCTGATCGAGAGCACGATGACGGACGCAGGAATCAGCCGTGACCGGCTCGACGCGGTGGCCTTCACCGCCGGTCCGGGGCTGGCCGGCGCGCTCATGGTGGGTGCGGCGACCGGCGCGGCCATCGCGTGGGCGCTGGAACTGCCCGCCCTGCCGGTGCACCATCTCGAGGCCCATCTGCTGTCACCGCTGCTCGCGGATCCCGCACCGGATTTCCCGTTCGTGGCGTTGCTCGTCTCGGGGGGACACACCCAGCTCCTGGTCGCCGAATCGGTCGGCCGTTACCGGCTGCTGGGCGACACGCTCGACGACGCGGCCGGAGAGGCGTTCGACAAGAGCGCCAAGATGCTCGGCCTGCCCTACCCGGGCGGACCGGCGCTCTCGGCGCTCGCCCGTCAGGGGCGGCCGGGGCGCTTCCGCCTGCCCCGCCCCATGCTGCGCTCGGGCGATCTGGACTTCAGCTTCAGCGGCCTGAAGACCGCGGTGCTCACCCAGATTCGTCGGGAACCGGACGACGAGCAGACCCGCGCGGATCTCGCTGCCGAGATCGAATGCGCCATCACCGACGTCCTGGCCGCGAAGAGCCTGGCCGCCCTGCGCGAGACGGGCCTGGGCCGGCTCGTCGTCGCAGGCGGGGTGAGCGCCAATTCAAGGTTGCGGGAGCGACTCGCCGAGGGCTGCTCCGCCGCCGGGCATGAACTCTACCTGCCGCCCCCGGCGCTGTGCACCGACAACGGCGTCATGATCGCGCTCGCGGCGAGTCTGCGGCTCCAGGCGGGCCTGGAGGCGCCCAAGTCCTACCGGTTCGACGTGCGGCCGCGCTGGCCGCTGAGCGAACTCGCCGCCGAATCCGAACGCGTAGGCTGAAGCTTAGTGCGCACCCCGTGCCCGGATCAGCGCCGGCTTCCGATGCGGGTCTCCTTGCCGGCGATCAGCCGCCCGATGTTCGCCTGGTGACGCCAGATCAGCAGCGCGCTGATCACCAGCAGGGCCAGGGCCTTGCCGTCCGGCCCGAACAGCAGCAGGTAGTACAGCGGCGCGAACACGGCCGCGACCAGCGCGGCGAGTGAGGAATAACGGAAGAAGAAGGCGATGATCACCCAGGTGACGATGGTCGCCACGCCGAGCCACAGGTTGATCGCCAGCAGGATGCCTGCCGCGGTCGCCACGCCCTTGCCGCCCTTGAAGCCGTGGTAGACCGGCCACAGGTGGCCCGCGAACACGGCAACGGCCACCAGGGCGACATCGAGCCTCATGAGACCGTAGTCGGGTCCGAGGTGCCGCACGAACCAGACCACGACGAATCCCTTGGCGGCGTCGCCCAGCAGGGTCAGCGCGGCGGCGGCCTTGTTGCCCGTGCGCAGCACGTTCGTGGCCCCCGGATTGCCGGAGCCGTGGCGACGCGGATCCGACAATCCGAACAGGCGGCTGATGACGATCGCGAACGAGATCGAACCGATCAGGTACGCGAGCACGACGGCGATCACGGTGTTCATCCGAGCTCCTCAGGAAACCATGCGGCGCAACGGCCGGAACGGTCCGGCTTCGCCTCTTCGGCCGGCGCCGCTCGGGTCGGTCCGGCAACCGGCAATCACGACGACGGCTGGGCGCATTCCACCGGCTCCGCTCCGAGCAACGCCTCCAGCACCGAGGCGTCGATTCCGACGAGATAGCCCCGCCGGCCGCCGTTCAGATAGACACGCTCGAGTGCGAGCACACCGCGCTCGACGTACACGGGCATGCGCTTTCGCAACCCGAACGGCGAGGTTCCCCCCACCTGGTAGCCCGAGTGCCGCTGCGCCGTTTCGACCGTGCACGCCTGGACCGACTTGCGACCGATGGCGCGCGCCAGGTTCTTCGTGGACACCTCGCGGTCGCCGTGCATCAGGACGACCAGGGGCAAGGCGCGTTCGTCCTGCATGACCAGCGTCTTGACGACGGCCGGCAGCGGCAGCCCGAGCTGGCGCGCGGCCTCGCCCGCGCCGCCGTGGTCGACGTAGTCGTAGACATGCTCGCTGAACTCCACACCCGCCTGACGCAACTGCCTGGTTGCCGGCGTCTCGCTCACCCTGCGTCCCATGCCGCGGATTCTACTGGCCTGGACCGGACCGCGGACACGCGTCGGCGCAAGCGCCGCCGCGCGGCGGGGATGGACGGAGGCGCCGCCGGCGACATCGGCCGCGGCGGCCCCTGCCACGCGGCACATGGGTCACCCTCGGGGATGGTGGCGGGCATGCAGACTCTGCAGCCGCGCACGCGCGACGTGGGTGTAGATCTGCGTCGTCGAGATGTCGGCATGACCGAGCAGCATCTGCACGACCCGCAGGTCGGCGCCATGGTTCAGGAGATGGGTGGCGAACGCATGCCGAAGCCCGTGCGGCGACAGTGGCGCACGGATATC
>JAUIAI010000574.1 GCA_030425615.1 Gammaproteobacteria bacterium | reverse complement strand
CTCGTGCTCTGGCTGATGCGCGTGTCGGGCGATGCATGGTGGCTCTATGTCTGGGGGGTCTGGGTCGCGTTCAATCTGCTGCTGCTGGTGATCTACCCCACGGTCATCGCACCGCGTTTCAACCGGTTCGAACCCTTGCCGGAGGGTCCGCTACGCGCCCAGGTCGAGAGCCTTCTCGAGCGCTGCGGATTCCGCTCCCAGGGCCTGTTCGTCATGGACGGCAGCCGCAGATCGAGCCACGGGAATGCTTATTTCACCGGTTTCGGCAGGGCCAAGCGCATCGTCTTCTTCGACACGTTGATCAACCGCCTCGACGCGGATCAGATCGAGGCGGTGCTGGCCCACGAGCTCGGACATTTCCGTCATCGCCATGTCCTGAAACGGCTCCTGCTCGGCTTCGGAGCCAGCTTCGCCGGCCTGGCCCTGCTCGGCTGGCTGAGTACGGAGCCCTGGTTCTACGAAGGTCTCGGAATGTCGCCGGGTCCGGCCGGACACCAAGCTCCCGCCCTGCTGCTGTTCATGCTGGTGGCGCCGGTCTTCCTGTTTCCCCTGCGCCCGCTCGTTTCGTTCCTGTCACGCCGCGACGAGTTCGAGGCCGACGCGTTCGCGGCCAGACAGACCAGTGCCGACGACCTGGTGAACGCGCTCGTGCGGCTCTATCAGGACAACGCCTCCACCCTCACGCCGGATCCGCTGCACTCGGCGTTCTACGACTCCCACCCGCCGGCCGCGATCCGCGTTGGTCGCCTGCAGGCGATGGCCTGAATGCCGCGGACCCCGCGCGGCTCCGGCTCGAGCGGAGATTCCCTGTCGGCAGGATCCGGACGGGTGGTCGCAGCCTACGGCCGCCGGTGCCTGGTCGAACTCGATGACGGTCGCCGTCTGCCAGCGATGCTGCGCGGCCGATCCATCGAGGTCTGCGTCGGCGACAGGGTCGATGCGGCCGAGGCGGATACGAACCAGCTCGTCGTCGAGCACCTCCTGCCGCGCCGGACGCTGATCCAGCGCAGCGTCGCGCATCGACGCAAACTCCTGGCCGCCAATGTCGACCTGGCCGTGATCCTCGTCGGCCCGTCGCCGCGGTACGCGGAGGACATCCTGCTACGGGTGATGCTCGCGGTGCGACATGCCGATGTACCGGTCCTGATCGTCGCCAACAAGACTGATCATCCGGCATTCGAGGCGATTCGCGACCGGATCGGGGTCCTGCGCGGGCTCGGGGAGCAGGTGCTCGAGGTTAGCGTGCGCGGCGAACCGGAAAGAACCCGGGAAGCGCTTCTCGAGCGCCTCGACGGTCGCACAAGCGTATTGCTCGGCGAATCCGGCATGGGGAAATCCAGCCTGCTCAATCTGCTCGTGCCCGAGGCCGCGCAAAGGGTGAACGACATTTCGCAGGCCCTGGGTTCGGGTCGACACACCACGACGGCGAGCCTGCTGTTTGCGCTCGACGCGGTGCATTCGCGCGACGCCGCCGTGATAGACACGCCTGGCTTCCAGCAGTTCGGTATCGCCCATCTTTCGGAGAGCGAGCGCGATCACGCGTTCGTGGACATCGCGCCGTATCTTGGTCAGTGCCGGTTTCACAACTGCCGACACGACCGGGAACCCGGCTGCCGCGTGAGGGCCGCAGCGCAGGCCGGGGAGATCGACCCGCTGCGATACCGACTCTACGTGGAACTCCGGCCGGCTCCGGCCTGAGCACCCGCGGAGCGCAGGAACTGATAGAAATTGCGCAGGATCGCCGCGGTCACACCCCAGATGAAGTATTCGACCCTGTCATTCGGCGCCTGCCAGGGCATGGCGTAGACCGAGCGCTCGGCCATGCCCGACGGCATCCTCAGGCGATGATGATTGCGCGGATCCATGAGGAACGACAAAGGAACGAGGAATACCTCGTCCACCTCGGCCGGGTCCGGCACCAGTTCCGGCAGGCCCGCGAGCCAGCCGACCACCGGCGTGACGGCGTATCCGGAAGCGGTGCGGTATTCCGGCAGGGATCCGAGCACCTCGACATCCGAGTAGTGCAGCCCGATTTCCTCGTTCGCCTCCCGCAGCGCCGTGGCGATCCTGTCCGGATCGCCAGGCTCCACCCGGCCACCGGGCAGTGCGATCTGCCCGGAATGCGATCGAAGGTGGGTCGGGCGGGTGGTCAGCAGCAGGTGTCCCAGCCCGTCCAGGTCGACGAGCGGCATCAGAACCGCCGCCTCCCGCGGAGGCGCCGTCACGGCCGGATCGTGATCGCTGACGATCTCAGGAACCCAGCCGGCGTCCGCGGCGGAGAACCATCTCCGCAGCGCCTCGCAGGTGAGATCGGCCGCCGGAATCGGCGGCATGTCGTCATGTGCCGGCTCGCGCGCGAGATCCGTCGCGGCAAAACCGCGAAAGCTCGTCGCGCCGCGGACCTTGGGTTTCAGGGCCCCGCCCGCCTCAGGCCTTGGCTTCCGCAGCCTTGCGATTCGGCAGCTTCTCCTTGATGCGGGCTGCCTTGCCCGAACGCTGGCGCAGATAGTAGAGCTTGGCCCTGCGGACGTCGCCGCGGCGCTTGACCTCGATCGAGGCGATCAGCGGAGAGTACAGCTGGAACGTGCGCTCCACGCCCTCACCCGAAGAGATCTTGCGAACCGTGAACGCGGAGTTCAGCCCGCGATTGCGCCGGCCGATCACCACACCCTCGTAGGCCTGCGCCCGGCGGCGGGTTCCCTCGACGACGTTGACGTTCACGACGACGGTGTCGCCGGGGGCGAATTCGGGAATGTCCTTGCCCAGGCGCTGGATCTCTTCCTGCTCGAGCTGCTCGATGAGGTTCATTGTCGACTCCAAGACGCTTCGTACCGACCGAATCCGCCGGTCCGACCGGGCGCCAGAGACAAGTCCGAGACCGGCTACGGCTTGCCGGCCGGAGTCCGACGCATGGGATGTGGCGGATTCAGGCTTCCGCGAAACGCCAACCAGAGGATGGCCCGCGAAACCGACGGCGCCTGCGTGGGAATCCACGCCCTTTGGCACCGCCATCTGCAGAGGAAGCAAACCGCAGATTATAGCGGGCACAGACAATGGACAGCAAGCCCGAGCTCGGCCTGGTCACTCGCGACTCATTCGGACGGTCGGTCGCCCAGGGTCGCCAGGAACGCTTCGTCCAGGGTGTCCAGGCGACCCCGGGCGCGCGCCGCTTCGATGAGGTCCGGACGCCGCGCGAGCGTTCGTGCCAATGCCTGCTCGCGCCGCCAGCGGGCGATGCGGGCATGGTCGCCGCCCCGCA
>JAUIAI010000573.1 GCA_030425615.1 Gammaproteobacteria bacterium | reverse complement strand
AATCGGAACGTTGACGATACGAAGTCATTGTGACATGACCATGACATGTCGCCGACATGTCATCTGTTCAGTTGCGTGATGTGAAACACACTGTCGGGGCCCGCGGGCGCGGCCTGACAGGGCAGGCCTCCGGGCCGGGCGGGCCTGCCTGCCACCCGACCGGGTTTCGGGCCGGGCCGACCGGTGGCGCGCCGCGGCCTGTCCGACACGGCGGAACTGTGCGATTTTCCGGCCCATTCCCGATTCAGACACGGAGTCCGCAGTGTCCAGACAAGCTGCAAAGGCCACGGTCCTCGTGACCGGTGGTGCCGGATTCATCGGCTCGCACACCGTTGTCGAGCTGATCCAGGCCGGTCACCGGCCGGTGGTGCTCGACAACCTGAGCAACGCCAGCCCCGAGTCGCTGCGTCGCGTGGCCCGGATCACCGGGGTCGAGCCCCGCCTGGTGGTCGGCGACATCCGTGACGCCGACTGTCTGCGGCACCTGCTGGCCGAGGAGCGTTTCGATGCCTGCATGCACTTCGCCGGCCTAAAGGCCGTCGGCGAGTCCGTGGCGCAGCCGCTCTCGTACTACGAGAACAACGTCGCCGGGAGTCTGACCCTGCTGCAGTCCCTGGGCGATGCCGGCGTCAAGCGCTTCGTGTTCAGTTCGTCCGCCACGGTCTACGGCGACCCCGCCGAGGTGCCCATCCGCGAGAATGCGCCGACGGGGCCCACCAACCCGTACGGCCGCACGAAGTGGATGATCGAGTTCATGCTGCGCGATCTCGCGGCCGCGGATCCCGCCTGGGCGATCGCGAATCTGCGTTACTTCAACCCGGTGGGCGCGCACCCCAGCGGCCTCATCGGCGAGGACCCCAAGGGCACACCGAACAATCTGATGCCGTTCATCAGCCAGGTGGCGGTCGGGCGGCGTGAGAAGCTGTCCGTGTTCGGTAAGGACTACGACACGCCCGACGGCACCGGCGTTCGCGATTACATCCACGTCGTGGATCTGGCGCGCGGGCACCTCGCCGCGCTCGACCGCGTCCTGGCCGAGCCGGGCGAGTTCACCGTCAACCTGGGAACGGGCAACGGGTACTCGGTGCTCGAGATGGTGCGTGCCTTCGAGGCAGCCAGCGGCCGCAGCGTGCCGTTCGAGATCTGCCCGCGCCGGCCCGGCGATGCCGCAACCTGTTACGCGGACCCGTCGTATGCGGAAGCCTTGCTCGGATGGCGCGCCCAGCGTGGCCTCGCGCAGATGTGCGAGGACGGCTGGCGCTGGCAGCGCGGCAATCCCGAGGGGTTCGCCGCCGACGCCGACCCCGCGCCGACGAAGCCCGCGCGGGTGTTCAGTTCTGATTGAAGAATACGCGGCGGCCCTTGAGGTCGCCCAGCTGGCGCAACAGTGTCTGGAAGTCCCGTTCGTCGTCGATCGGGTTCAGGTGTTCGGTGTTGACGATCAGCAGCGGTGCCGCGTCGTAGTGGTGGAAGAAGCGGCTGTACGCCTCGATCAGTGAACGCAGATACTGGCTGCCGATGCGCGACTCCATCGCGATGCCTCGCCGCTGGACCCGCTCGATCAGCGTCTCCGGCGACGCCTGCAGGAAGATCACGAGATCCGGTGTGGGCACCTGCGGGCGCAGGCTGTCGAACAGCGTCTGATAGAGGCCGAGCTCGTCGTCGTCGAGGGTCAGGCGGGCGAAGAGAGGGTCTTTGTCGAGCAGGAAGTCGCCGACCACCGCCTCCGAGAAGAGGTCGCGCTGGGCGAGATCGCGCAGCTGGTTGATCCGCTGGAACAGAAAGAACATCTGTGTGGGCAGCGCGTAGCGACTGCCCTCGCGGTAGAAGCGTTCCAGGAACGGATTGTCCTGCGGGGCTTCCAGAACCGGTTTCGCACCGTAGCGCTCGCCGAGCTTTCGCGCCAGCGACGTCTTGCCCACGCCGATCGGGCCTTCGATGACGATGTGCCGCCAGCGCTCGAACGGCGAGGCCGGAGCAGCCCCGCTCATGGCGCGCTCTCCGGCGCCAGGGGAGCGACGACCTGACCGGCCGTGGCCCCGGCGAGGTCGGCCACCCGGCGCCCGTCCGGAAGGACGAGATCCGGCGCGATCTCCCGCAGAGGGCGCACGACGAACGCCCGGCCGGCCATCCGGGGGTGCGGAACCTGCAGGGTGGGTGTGTCGATCACCCGGTTACCGTACAGCAGCAGATCGAGATCGAGCGTGCGGGGGGCGTTGCGGGCGCCGCGCTCGCGACCGTGGGCGTGTTCGAGTTCGTTCAGGGCCGCCAGCAGCGTGGCGGGCGACAGCAAGGTGACGAGTTCGGCGGCGGCGTTGACGAAATCAGGACCACTGGCCTCGATCGGCGCCGAACGATAGAGCCTCGATCGTGCCGTCAGCCGGGTCCGGGGCAGGGCGTGAAGGCCGTCGAACGCGGCGAGCAGCGTGGCACGGGCGTCGCCCATGTTTGCACCGAGGGCAACGAAGGCGCGCTGCGGCGCGCCGGGTGCGCGCTCAGCCGGGTTGTCCATCGGGCGGCATCTCCTGGTCATCCACGCGGCGCGAGCGACCTCGACCACGGCGCGAACGCGACCCGCGACGAGAGCGCCCGCCTCCGGTTCCCTCGCGGGCGAGCAGGGCCTGACGGTCGGCACCGTCGCTCTCCGTGAAGCGTTGCCACCACTCGCCGATTTCCTTGTCGATCTCGCCGGTCTCGCAGCGCAGCAGCATGAAGTCGTAGGCCGCGCGGAAGCGCAGATGCTCGAGCAGTCGGAAGGGGGCCTGGCCGTTGCGTCGTTCGAATCGTGGCTGAAGGCTCCAGATCTCGCGCATGTCGGCCGTGAAGCGTTTCTGGATCGCGAGCTTCCCGGCCTGGGCATCCAGAACCTGGTCGATCGCGGCCATCAGTGCGGGGATCCTGTGCTCGCGCGCCTCGAGGAGTTGCTGCCATTGCCGGTTCACCTCCTGCCAGAGGAGGGCGGCGAACAGGAAACCGGGCGACACGCCCTTGCCCTGCGCCAGACGCTCGTCGGTCCGGCGCAGCGCCGCTTCGACGAAGCGCTCGCCGTCCGGTTGCTCGAGGATGACGTCGAGCAGGGGCAGCAACCCGTGGTGCAGGCCGGCGCGGCGGAGCTCGTGCAGGCAGGCCATGGCGTTGCCGGACATGAGCAGTTTGAGCATTTCGTCGAACAGGCGCGCCTTGGGCACGTTCGAGATCAGCGGCGCGAGGCTCTGCAGCGGCTTGCGCGTGCGCGGTTCGATCTCGAAATCCAGTTTCGC
>JAUIAI010000572.1 GCA_030425615.1 Gammaproteobacteria bacterium | reverse complement strand
CTCGGTCTCACGCTTCTGCTCGCCACTCTCACGATCGCGGCCGTCCTGAAGGCCCAGAGCAGCGCCGAGATCGTGCACGACGCCAACGAACGGCGCTTCCGCTCCTATCTGCTGGCCGACGAACTGCGACAGAGCTCCGACGACCTCACCCGACTCGCCCGCACCTTCGTCGTCGACGGCGATCCGAAATGGGAGCGGCAGTACTTCGAGATCCTGAGAATCCGGAACGGCGAGGCACCACGACCGGAGCACTACGAGCGGATCTACTGGGACTTCCGCGCCGCTGGCATCGACGAGGGTCGGGCCGGCGGATCCGCCGTTCCATTGCTGGATCTCATGCGGGATGCCGGATTCACCCAGGCCGAACTCGCCAAACTGACCGAAGCCAAGAACAACTCCGACGAACCCGTGCGCACCGAGACCATCGCGATGAACATGGTGAAGGGGCTGTACGACGATGGAACGGGAGCCTTTACCCGTCGGGCGCAACCCAACCTGGAGAAGGCTCGTTCGATGATGCACGACCTCGACTACCACCGGTACAAGGCGAAGATCATGCAGCCGGTGAACGAGTTCCTGACTCTGCTGGACGAGCGAACGAAAAGCCAGGTCCAGACCGCTCAGGCCACACAGGACCGCTGGTCGGACATCGCAGCCGTTCTGACCATTCTCTTCGCGGTGCAGGTCGTCTCCTGCCTCGTTTCACTCAGATCCAGAACCGTGATCCTGTTCGACGAAATCGGCAGCACGGCGCTCCGGATCTCTCAGGGCAATCTCGCAACCCGGATCGCCATGAACCGCGAGGGCGAAGAGGGTCAGGTGATCCAGGCGCTCGACACGATGCAGCAGGGATTGCGCTCCCTGGTCATGTCCGTGCGCTCGGGGGCCGAGGGGGTTGCGGTCGCCAGTCGGGAGATCGCCCAGGGAAGCACCGATCTCAGCCAGCGCACCGAGGAGCAATCCAGCGTGCTCCAGCAGACCGCCGCGACGATGGCCGATCTGGGCAACACCGGTCGTGACAACACCCGCAAGGCGCAGCAGGCGGACGAACTTGCCCGAGAGGCATCGTCGGTCGCCTCACGCGGCGGCGAGATGGTCGACAAGGTCGTCGCGACGATGGAGGGTATCAACGACAGCAGTCGCAAGATCGGCGACATCATCGGCGTCATCGACGGTATCGCCTTTCAGACCAATATCCTGGCCCTGAACGCGGCGGTCGAGGCCGCGCGCGCGGGCGATCAGGGCCGAGGGTTCGCGGTGGTCGCCGGTGAGGTCCGCACGCTCGCGCAACGCAGCGCAACAGCGGCCAACGAGATCAAGGCGCTGATCACCCGCAACGTTGAGCAGGTCGAACAGGGATCCGGGCTGGTGGACCGGGCCGGCGCGACCATGAGCGAGATCGTCACATCGGTGAGCGGCGTCAGCGCGATCGTCTCCGAAATCACTTCGGCCTCGCTCGCGCAGACGAGCAGCGTCGAGCAGGTGGATGAAGCGATCACGCAGATCGATCAGACCACCCAGCAGAACGCCGCGCTGGTCGAAGAAAGCACGGCCGCAGCGGAGAGCCTCAGAAACCAGGCCGAACGACTGGTTCAGGCGGTTTCCGTGTTCACGATCGACGAGGCCGCATGAAGCCCGCCCGGAACGGCGGGGAGAGGACTGGAGGCGGGGGTCGGAATCGAACCGGCGTCCACGGCTTTGCAGGCCAAATTTGGCCTAAACTCACCAACAAACGTCAAGCGTAAGCAACTGATTCTACAGGGAATGTGCTGTTGGCGTCGATTGCCGATTCTTGCTGATTTTGGCCCACAGTGTCCCACTACTGTCCCATGGGGGCATCCACGGTATTTTTCATCCACGGCCATTTGCCCCACAACGGCTTTTCGGTCCCAATGCCATCAGGCGCGAAAGCCGTGGTGGGACGAAAAACCGCTGACGGTCCAAAGCCGTGGATGCAGGCTATAAGCCGCAATCAATGGGAGGCGTGATGTACCTGATCCTGCTTACCGCTGCCGTGGTCGTCATCTTCTTCGTGCTTTCGGCCGGACGACGATCGGCGAAAACCGATTCAGCCAAGCGCGCCAGCCCAGCGGCCGGTTCAAAGCGAAGCACCGCCCTACCGGCCAGATTCTGCCCGGTGACCAAGAGCTTCGACCATCCGATTCCCGACGGCCATCAGATATTCGTCCAGCACGGAACGATCGCAGGCGAGCAGCATCGAAAAGAGGCCGTCCTCGCATTCACCCAGGCGGGCCATCAAGCGTTGGCGCTCGAACGCGAACCGGACAACCCGCACGACCCCAATGCGATCCGCCTCATCGGCAAGTCAGGGACAGAAAGTTTCTTTCTCGGTTACGTCCCGAAGGACTTGGCGAAACAGATTGTCACCACCGGCCTGGCCGATGAGGTCAAGCCCAGGCTTCGCCGCATCTACGTTGCCGAGAACGGATACACCGATATCCAGTTCCAGCTGACCGGACCGAAAGCGTCCAAGAAGGCGTTCGACGCCTACGAACTGGATTTGCCCGCCGAGTCGCAGCAGAAGAACTATCTGAAGCACTTCGGACTGCCAGTCGCAAAGGGGCTAACCGTGGGCGCGGCACAAACGACGATCGATCAGCACCGCGCGGCCGCCGACCCGACAGAGGTCGCCGAGTGGGACGCTCTGAACGAAATCCTGGACGAGTTCGACGACCGCGACACCCGCGAAGTCCTCGGCGTCAAGAAGGTGAGCAAGGCGGTCTTGGAACAAGCGCTTGCCACGCTCACCGCGAGCGGGAAAACGTATCGCCACTTGGCGGACAACATGGATGAGGTTGTGGATGCTGTTTTGCGCATCGATCCGAAGCTTGAACGGCGGGACTAGTACCCCCGGCCACCCAGGAGCCGAAACAAATGAAGCAATGTTCGATCTGCGGCCAGTCATTCCCGTCATCGCACTTTGTATACGGCGGTAAGCAAACGAACAGCTATTGCCAGGATTGCAACCGGGAGGACCGCCGGATTCGCTCCGAGAACGGCGGGTCAGGTGAGCGGGCGCGAGCGGCCGTTGCGCGTTGGCGCGCAAAGATGCAAGCGTCCTGGAAGTAGCCGCGCGAATCGCGAGCCGGTGGCGTTCGTGAAGTCGATGAACGAAATGCGTCGTCACCTCAGCGAGTCGCAGCGGGCAATCTCGGCGGCCAAGGCGGCGAACCTTCAGCGCGGCGACAACCAGCATACATCCATGGATGTATCCACCAGCCAAGAGGCTGCCGCCGAGATG
>JAUIAI010000571.1 GCA_030425615.1 Gammaproteobacteria bacterium | reverse complement strand
GCCGCGGACCTGCACACCGCGTTCTTTCTGCCCGAGACACGGCTCGAGGCGCCAGGAACCGACTCGCCGCAGCCGCAAGCCCTGCGCGGCGGCGCGACGAGACGCCGGCGCCCGCCCCGTGTCGAGCCGCCCCCTCCGGCGGGCAGCCCGGACTGGCCCGGCGTGCCCGACAACAGCCTCGTCTGGTCGCAACGCTCCGGCGGGGTGGGAGGCGCGGGCACGATCGGCGGCGCGAAGGCCCCGGACCGGTTCCCTGGCAACGGCCCGGACGCCGATGACGAATGGCCGAGCACGATGGTCTGGCCCCGCCCCCCCGAGCAGGGCGCAGCCGATGTCATCGAGCCCGACGCGCCGGATCCCCAGCCGACGCACTCGCCGCTGCGTGATCCACCGGCCGCACCGGCGTCGCGCCGGGTTTCGCCGCCGGCCCCGCTATCGGACGACCCGGAAAGCGACGATCTCCTGGACGACGGCGACGACGCCGTCGACTTCTTCGGGCGCAGCACGAATCCGGCTTTCGACTTCGACCTGCCGCCCCGCGGCACCTGGATCGCGGCCGGAGCGCTCACGGTGCTGTTAGCGCTGCAGGTCATGCTCGGCGCCCGGGAGGTCATCGCGGCCCGCCTGCCGGATACGCGCGCCTTCCTGGAGACGATCAGCGCGCCGTTCGGCCTCGAGGTGGGCATGCCCATCCGCCCCGACGCCGTCACGATCGAATCGTTCGACCTGGCCCGGGCTCCCGAGGGCCCGTTCCGCTATCGGATGAACATGCTACTGCGCAATCGCTCGGGCATGGACCTGCGCTGGCCGTCGATCGAACTCACCCTGACCGACAGCACTGGCGGCATCCTGGTACGCAAGGCGCTGCTGCCGGCGGTCTACCTCGGCGGCCAGGACTCCGTGGCGCGGGGAATGCCCGCGAACAGCGAGCGGGCGATCCGGCTGCAACTGGAAGCGGGCGAGATCGTCCCCAGCGGCTACTCGGCCGTGCTGTTCTACCATTGACCGTCCGCAACGACCGAAGACCGGCCGTTCACTCCGTTCGCTCACGAACCGAGTCCACCGCGGTCGCACGCGCCGTCCAGAGAGCGGTCACGCGCACCGTCTGCCCGGAGCATTCATGCAAGAAGCATCCCCAGCCTTTCCCGAGTTCGCCGCCAAACCCGCCCGTGCCCTGATCAGCGGCTCGATCGCGTTCGACACCATCATGGTGTTCGACGGTCACTTCAAGGACCACATCCTGCCCGAGCAGGTCCATGTGCTGAACGTGTCCTTCCTCGCCCCGCGCCTGAAGCGCGAGTTCGGTGGCTGCGCGGCCAACATCGGTTACAACCTGGTAGGCCTGGGCGGACAGGGAACGCTGCTGGGAACCATCGGCCACGACGGTCGGGACTACGCCACGCGACTGACCGAGCTGGGCATCGACATGTCTGCGGTTCAGTGCATCGCCGACGAATACACTGCACAGGCTTTCATCACCACCGATCTTTCCGACAACCAGATCATCGCTTTCCACCCGGGCGCAATGTCGCATGCCCACCTCGTGTCCGCCCGTCGCGCGGCCGATGGTGACCCACGTCCCTGCCTGGGCATCGTCGGTCCGAACGGGAAGGAGGCCATGGTCGGCCATGCGCGTGAACTGGCCGAAGCGGGCGTACCGTTCATCTTCGATCCCGGACAGGGTCTGCCGATGTTCGACGGCGAGGAATTGCGTACCCTCATCGGCCAGGCGACGGCCGTAACGGTGAACGACTACGAAGGCAAGCTGATCGTAGACCGCACGGGATGGTCCGAGCAGGAGATCGCCGAACGACTCGCCGCGCTCATCGTCACCCGCGGCGGAGAGGGATCGACGCTCTACGTGGGGGGCGAGCGCACCGATATCGCGGCGGTTGCCATCAGCGCGGCAGCGGATCCCACCGGTTGCGGGGATGCTTATCGAGGCGGTCTGCTCTACGGCCTGACGCATGGCTGGAGCTGGTCGAAGAGCGCCCGGCTCGGCAGCGTACTCGGCGCGATCAAGATCGAACAGCAGGGACCCCAGAACCACGCCCTGGACCGTGAGACCGTCGCCACGCGCTTCGAGCAGGCCTATGGAGACCGGCCCTGGTAGACCACCGGCCCTGGTAGACCGGCCCTGGCAGGCCGGCCCCGGCGGGCCGGCAGTCAGGTGAATCAGGGAACGAGTACGCCGGCGCCGAGCGTGCTCTGTACGAACACGAGCAACACCTGCAACAGCAGGATCAGGACCAGCGGCGAGAGATCGATGCCACCGATCAGCGGCATCAGGCGCCGGATCGGGGCCAGAAAGGGCCTCGAAAGCGCTTCGAGGGTCGGCGCGATGGGCGCGTGCGGGTTCACCCAGGACAGCACGGCCTGGGCGATCACGACGATGATCAGCACCCAGATCGACCACTTGATCAGCCAGTAGACGGCGGTCAGCAGCACCATTCCGAACACCGGCGCCTGGCTCATTCCGGCGATCAGGACGAATGTCACCGCCATGAGCACTGCGATCAGCAGGGCGGCTGACAGGCTCGCCCAGTCCCACTGGCGGCTCACCGGCACCACGCGCCGCAGCGGCTTGACCAGCCAGTCCGTGATCGCGACCACGAAGTGGCCGATCGGGTCACGGGACGTCACCCCGAGCCAGTGCATATAGCCCCTGAGCAGGCACGCAATGGCCAGCAGGCTGCCGATGGTGTCAATGAGGAACCAGAGCGTTCGTGCCATTCGCGGGCGGTGTCCAGACTTCGCAGGGGTTGATCATAACGGGCCGACCCCGCCGCCCGCGGCAAGCCTGGGGCGGATGGCGGGGTCGGTGACCGTCAGGGGCGATTGCCGGTCGGGAAGGGCCAGGCCGCGGAGGGATTCAACGGCTTGGCCGCAGGCTTCTTGGCCGCCGGCTTCTTCGCGGCAGGCTTCTTGGCGGCCGTCGTCTTCGCCGGCGCCTCTGCGGCGTCCTCGCCCGCGGCGGCCTTCTTGGTCGTCGCCTTCTTGGCCGTGGCCTTCTTCGACGTCGCCTTCTTCGCACCGCCGGAGGCCCGGCGCGCCTTGAGGAGCCCCGCCGCCTCCTCCAGCGTCACGGCCTCGGCCTCCATGCCCTTGGGCAGGGTGGCGTTGGTCTTGCCGTCGGTGACGTAGGGCCCGTAGCGGCCCGCCTTGACCACGACCGGCTTGCCGCTCTCCGGATCGTCCCCGAGCGGCCGGCCCGGATCACCGCCGCCGCGCCGCCCGCCGGCGCCGCTCTCCTTGGCGACGATGAGGTCGAT
>JAUIAI010000570.1 GCA_030425615.1 Gammaproteobacteria bacterium | reverse complement strand
ATCGGGATCTCTCCCGAGACCACCCGGGCGTATGAAGTTTGCTTGGGAACGATCGGGTCGTTCTCGGCAAGTGCCTTGAAGTAGTCGATGGCCGGATCGAAGTTGTCCAGGTCACCGCCGAAGGCGCGATTGACCGCCACCGCGCCCGCATAGCCGACGAAGGCGCTCGACGGATCGAGGTAGCCGATCATGCCCTTGTAGGCCGGCTTTTTCAGATCGGCCCAGCACGCGGGAACCGGCGCGCCGCCCAGGGCTTCGGTATTGACGAACAGACCGAGCGTGCCGTAGTGAATGGTGAACCAACGGCCTTCCGGATCCTTGAGGCCCTCGGCGATCTCGTCGAAGCCCTTCGGCTTGTACGACGCGGCGACCCCTTCCTTGGCCGCCTTGATGCCCGTGGTGACGCCGTAATAGGCCACGTCAGCGACCGGTGAGGCCTTTTCCGCGATCAGCTGACTTAGAGTCTGGCCGGAGTTCTTGTTGTCGTGTGGCATCTTCACACCGATGCGCTGGTCGATCGCCTCGAGCATCGAGGCCCAGTCGGCCCACTGGGGCGGACAGTTGTAGCAGATAGCGTCTTCGGCCCACGCGGGAGTGGAGACGAGGATCGTGGCCGACAGCGCAGCTCCAAGGATGTGCTTCATGGATTTCTCGCAGGTTTTGCCGAATGGCGGTGGGTGTTGCGGGGGGAGGCTCCCGGCGTTCGCACACCGGAAGCAGCTGCCAGGGGCGCACGGGCCAGGCTCTGGCCCGAACGGAATTCGAAGGGCAGGGCGATCGCCCGGCGGGGAGGCGGCGTTCCACCGCGCAGGGCATTGACGAGCAGCTGCATCGCCTGCTCGCCCATGTCGCGGCAGGGGGTCACGATCGTCGCCAGCTCAGGCGTGGCGAGTCCCGCCACCTTGATGCCATCGAAACCGACCACGCTCACGTCTTCCGGAACCCGCTTGCCGATCGCGCGTAGCGCGCGCATGCAGGCCAGCGCCAGCATGTCGTTCGATGCGAACACGGCGCTCGGCGCGGGATCGCGCTCGTACAACTCGGCGAAGCGCACCTCGAGCCCGGTGAAATCGGGGTCGACCTCGAGCAGAGCCGGCTCGTTACCGCCGCGTTGGCGGTAGGCCTGCCGCAGCCCCTCGTAGCGGTCGATCGACCGTTCCGAGCGGGCGAAGCGCAACGCCACGAACGTCGCATGAGAGTGACCCAACCCGAGCAGCCGCTCGCCGACGGCGCGCGCCGCCCCGACGTTGTCCACGCCCACCGCCGGCCACAATCGTCCGCGCGGCTGATTGAAGATGAGACAGGCGGGTACGTCCGCCTCGGCGATCAGGCCGAGCGCCGGGCTGTCGAGCGGGTTGCTCACGGTCAGAACGATCGCTTCGACTTGCTTGGCCAGCAGCGTGGACACGGTGTCGAGCTCCATGCGCCGGTCGTAATTGGCGCAGGTCAGGAGCAGGTCGAAGCCGTTGGTGGCCGCGACCCGCTGCACGCCCTCGACCGCCTCGGCGAAGACCGGGTTGGTCAGGCTGGGCACGACCACGCCCACCGTCCGGCTGCGCTGGCGCTTCAGCGACCGACCCATTTCGTTGAAAGAGAACCCGAGTTCGGCGACCGCCCTGAGCACGCGCTCCCGGGTGTCGACGCTCGCCGGACCCGAGCCGTTCAGTACGCGGCTCACCGTGGCGATCGCGCAGCCGGCTCGTTCGGCGACATCCTTGATCGTAGGTTTCAACGGGCACCGTCGATGGGCTGGAAACGTTTCCATTGCAGACGATCCCGGTGACATCCATGTGACGCGCGCCGGTCGGGAGACTGGTGCTGGCCCGGCGGGCCGCCTGGGCGCGAGTAGCGGTGGCGAGCCCGCCCTGGGTACAATTTCGGGATGATCGATCCCGCACAGCTCCGCAAGGATCCGGCCGCCGTCGCAGCCCGTCTGGCCAGCCGGAATTTCGCCTTCAACACCGCCTCCTTCGAGGCCATCGAGGCTCGCCGCAAGGCCGTCCAGCAGCAGACCGAATCGCTGCAGGGGCAGCGCAATGCGCTGTCCAAGCAGATCGGCAGGCTCAAGGGCGCCGGCGAGGACACCAGTGCCGTCATGGCGGAGGTGGCCGGCATCGGTGACCAGCTTGCGGCCGCCAGTGCCGAGAACGAGGTCGTCCAGGCCGAACTGCATGCGCTGATGCTCGGGTTGCCCAACCTGCCGCACGAGAGCGTTCCGGTCGGCCGGGACGAAAGCGAAAACATGGAGTTGCGGCGGTGGCAACCCCACGAGGCGCCTTCCCTGGCATTCGATTTCGAGCCCAGAGACCATGTGGAGCTCGGGGCCCCGTACGGGCTGGACTTCGAAACCGGCGCCAAGCTCTCCGGGGCGCGTTTCGTGGTCATGCGCGGGCCCATGGCGCGCCTGCACCGGGCTCTCGCCCAGTTCATGCTGGACACGCACACTGCTGAGCACGGGTATACCGAGTGCTACACCCCCTACGTGGTGAATGCCGAGAGCCTGCAGGGCACCGGGCAGTTGCCCAAGTTCGCCGAAGACCTCTTCGCCGCCAGCAAGGGGGGGGCGGGCTCGGACGAACCGCCCATGTACCTGATCCCCACCAGCGAGGTCTCGCTCACGAACTTCGTCCGCGGAGAGATCCTCGCCCGTGAGCAGCTTCCCATGCTGCTCACCGCGCACACCCCGTGTTTCCGCAGCGAGGCCGGCAGCTACGGCAAGGACACCCGCGGCATGATCCGCCAGCATCAGTTCGACAAGGTCGAGATGGTGCGCATCACCGAGCCCGGGCAGAGCTACCAGGCGCTCGAGGAAATGGTCGGCAACGCGGAGATGATCCTGCGCAAGCTCGGGCTGCCGTACCGGGTGGTCGAGCTGTGCACCGGCGATCTCGGCTTCGGTGCGGCCAAGACCTATGACCTCGAGGTCTGGCTGCCGGCACAGAAGGCGTACCGCGAGATCTCGTCGGTGAGTAACTGCGAGGCGTTCCAGGCCCGCCGCATGCAGGCCCGGTACCGTAACGAGAAGAACAAGCCGGAACTCGTGCACACGCTCAACGGGTCCGGGGTGGCCGTGGGCAGGGCGCTGGTCGCGGTGCTGGAGAACTACCAGCGGGCCGACGGGTCGGTCGGCATTCCGGAAGTGCTGCGTCCGTACATGAGCGGCCTCGAATCGCTGTAGCGTTCTTCCTCGTCCAGAGAGGCTGACCGCGGTCGGCGGGCCGGGCACCGGCGCCTGGGCTCGGGCACGGGCATCATCGTTGCTGGGGCAGTCGGAGCCCGCC